>CBHTVL010000283.1:0-4022 GCA_966096475.1 uncultured Burkholderiales bacterium | reverse complement strand
GGAGCCGTTTCCGGAGCGGCTGATCAGCGCCGTGCCCGCCGAATACTTCATCAAGAGCCGGATGATGATCCGCGGCGGCACCGGCCTCGGATTCCTGACCGATACCGCGATGGCGGAATACATCCGCTGCTACACGCTGAAAACCATCACCGGCTCCTGCCGCGACTACCGTGCGACGGCGACCTGTGATTTTGAAATGGACACTGCCGACAAAGACAAAAAACTGGCGATGCCGCTGATGCTGCTGTGGGGCGCTCACGGGCACTCACCGGATCGCGCGCAGAAGTTCGTTGATATCTGGCGCAACTACGCTTCGAATATCCAGGTCACCGATCCGCTGGATGCCGGGCATTACATGCAGGAAGAAGTGCCCGACCGCATTCATGATCACTTCGCTGCGTTTTTTGCGGACTGATCCTTCGGCAAAAGTAAGTTCCGTTAGCAAGCCCCGTTAAACCTTGATGGAATCGTGCTTGTGTGGATTGTATACAATGCATACAATTCCCGCGTCAGACCTATCAAGGAGAACAGCCATGGAAGCAACACAACGCCGCTCGCCCGCCAGTCAGAATCTGCCCGAACAAATCCGGATCGTGCCCAGCGGTGCTGCGCTCGGCGCGGAAATCCGCGGCATGGATCTGTCGCAACCGGTGCCGGAAGCGACCCGCAAACTGTTGTGCCAGGCCTGGGCGGACCATCTGGTGCTGTTCTGGCGCGGTCAGCAACTGCCCGATGAATCGCTGCTCGCGGCTGCGGGCATTTTCGGCGTGACCAAAGAACCGGCTGCGCGCAAATACCAGGTGGCCGGCGGTTACAAGATCGGCGGCAAGCTGGTGCCGCTGCATTCGCACCTGACGCTGATCAGCAATCTTGATGAGAACGGTGTGCCGGTTCAGGACAACGGTACGCTGGGCAGCTACGAGGTGGTCTGGCACAGTGACAACTCCTACGTGCAGGTGCCGCCTGCCGGCAGCATGCTTTATTCCGTGGTGATTCCGGTCAATGGCGGCGGGGATACCTGGTTCAACAACCAGTACATGGCCTATGACGATCTGCCTGAAGATATCAAGGCGGCAATCAAGGGCAAGTCACAGATTCACGATGCCAGCCGCAACAGCGCGGGTGTGCTGCGTCCGACGGTAAAAATGCCGACGACGCCGGAGGAAGTGCCGGGACCGGCGCATCCGCTGGTGCGGGTGCATCCGGTGACCGGCAAACGGGCGCTGTATCTCGGGCGCCGCCGTGACTGGCCCTCGAACTACATCATCGGCATGTCGAATGCGGACAGCGAAGCACTGCTCGACAAGCTGTGGGCGCATGCAACCCAGGCGAAGTATGCGTGGAAGCATGATTGGCAGGTCGGTGACCTGGTGCTGTGGGATAACCGCTGCGCCATGCATTACCGTTCCGAAGTCGATGCGAAACAGCCGCGTGTTCTTCACCGCACGGTGATCAACGGCGAAGCCGTGATTCCGGGCTGAGAGCATGGCACCACGAAGCCGCTCGAAACGGCCGGTCCGCAGCGCACCGGATGAGACTGCCTTGCAGCGCATCGCTGCGCGCCGGGTTCCGGCGGGGAGTGATGCACGGTCGCTGGCTGAAGTGGCCTGCGATGAGATCCGCAAGGCGATCAGGGAGGGGCGGGTTGCAACCGGTGCGCATCTGACCGAGGTTGATCTGGCCTCCTGGCTGGGCATGAGCCGCACGCCCATCCGTGAAGCGATGCGACGCCTCGAGAGCGAGGGGCTTCTGCTGAATCAGCCCTTCCGCGGCGCGCTGGTAATGCGTCTGGATGCCGATGACATGCGGCAGATGTTTGCCGTGCGTGAACTGCTGGAGCCGGCTGCAGCGGCTGCTTGTGCGATGAACGCCGGGCCTGCGGAGATTGCAGCGCTGCGGGCAATCATCAAACTGGAGGCGGCTCAGCTGGATAATCCCGCCGCGCTGATTCCGCTGAACCGCCAGTTTCACAACATCATTCTCGAAAGCGCACACAACCAGTTCCTGAGCAAAGCCATCGCAGGCGTATATTCGCTGATTCCGCTGTTGGGGGATTCGAATCTGCTGAACGGCCCCCACGCCCGCGAAGCGCATGCCCAGCACCGGGCCATTGTTGACGCGATTGAACGGCGCGATGCTGGTCGCGCCGATGCCGTGGCGCGCGAACACGTGCGGCAGTCGCTTAAAACGCGCCTGGCCCGTATCGCCAACGCTACGCCGGAAAATTTAAAACAAAAAACCACTAAAACGAGGAAACGGTAAATGCGTCACTATTTCAGCGCGATCCTGTTGTGCGGGGGCGTTTGTCTGCCGCCGGCAGCAGCAGCGGCGCAGTCGCCGGCAAAGCTGCCGGGTGGATATCCCGACAAACCCGTGCGCATGCTGGTGCCGTTTGTGGCCGGGGGCGGCACTGACCTCGTGGCGCGCGGCGTTGCGCAGAAACTGACGGAGCGCATCGGGCAGCAGGTCGTCGTTGACAACCGCCCGGGCGCCGGCGGCAGGATCGCCATGGAAACCACGAAATCCGCGATAGCCGACGGCTATACCATCACGATGATTTCCGGTACGACCACCGCCAGCAGCAATCTGCACAAGGATCTGCCTTACGACTTTGGCCGGGATTTCGCGCCGATCACGCAGGTTACGGAGCAGCCTTACGTGGTGCTGGTACCCAACGCCTTGCCGGTCAAATCCATCCCGGAATTGATTGCACTGGCCAAAGCCAAGCCGGGAACCCTCAACTACGGTTCCTCGGGGACCGGCGGCATGCAGCATCTGTCGGGAACGCTGTTGTCGCAGCGGGCCGGCATTTCGATGGTGCATGTGCCGTTCAAGGGCGGCGGGCAGGTGATTGTTGATCTGGTGGCCGCGCAGATCCAGCTGGCTTTCCTGAATCCTCTCGGCGCACGCCCTCACATTACTGCGGGCAGGGTGCGTGGCATCGCGGTCACCACGCGCAAAAGGGCGCAGGCATTTCCGAATCTTCCGGCGATTGCCGAAACGATCCCCGGATTCCACGTCAGCAACTGGTACGGTCTGGTAGCGCCGGCACGCACCCCGCAGCCGGTGATCCAGTTTCTACACAAAAGTGTTGTTTCCGTCCTCACCGATGCCGATCTGCGCGACCGGCTGGAAAAGGAGGGCTCGGAGGTGCTCGGCAGCACGCCGAAAGAATTCGCTGTGCACATCGTCAATGAAGTGCAGATGTGGGGCAAGGTCATCCGCGAGGCCGGCATACAGGCGAATTGATGTTTTGCTGTAAGCTGAATTTCACTGAATCGACTAAAGGAAGAGGTACGGAATGAGTGCAACAATCAGCAAGATCGAGGTATTCAGCATCGGCATGCCGCTGGTCGGCACATTCACCAGTGGTGGTGTTTCCAAAAAAGTCACCAAGTGTGTCGTGGTGCGGGTGACGGATACTGACGGTGCGATCGGCATCAGCAGCATTGATCCTTCTTCGACCGCCAAATCGCCGCACACCGGTCCGGAGCTCGCCTTGGCCATCCGCGACCGCATCGGGCCGGCCCTGATCGGCAAAGATCCGGGGCACATCAATCATATCTGCGAGATGGCCTGCAAGCTGACGCCGTCGCAACCCGGCGCCGTTGTGGGTGTCGAACTGGCCTGCATCGAGCTCGTCTGCCGGCGCAGGGGAAGTGCCCGGCATGATTATGTCGGCGGCGCCGTTCTCGACCGATTGCAGTTCAACGGCTGGGTCGGCGAACTGCCGCCGGACGAGGCGGTGACCGAAGCGCTGCGTTGGAAGAACGCCGGCTTCAAATCGATGAAGATCAAGGTCGGTAATGATGCCGCCAAAGACAGCGCGCGGGTCAAGGCGGTGCGTGAGGCTGTCGGCAAGGACATCAAGCTGCGCATGGACGCCAACATGCAATGCACCGTGGAGCAGGCGCTGGCCTTGTGCAAGGCGGTCAAGTCCTGCGACATGCAGTTGTTCGAGCAGCCGGTGTACAAGGACGATCTCGCGGGCCTGGCGCGGATCCGGCGGGAAGGCGGCATTC
>CBHTVL010000282.1:0-4022 GCA_966096475.1 uncultured Burkholderiales bacterium | reverse complement strand
GATGGCGGCGCCGCCGATGATCAATGCGGTCTGCATTCGACCCTCGCGCAGGAAACGCAGGGCTACCGTCAGCTCAAATCCCAGCGCGTTCATTGCTGGGCGTTCCCGTTATCCAAAGCATTCATCGCCGGTCGCGGACCCGGCTGCCGGCTTCCACTTCGCGGTTGAGGATCACACGATCACCGGCCTTGAGGCCTTCGGCAATCGCCACCCGCCCCTGGGTCTGCAATCCGACCTTCACCGCGACTTTGACTGCCGTGCCCTCGCGGTCCACCAGTACCCAAGGCGATTCCGTCTGCAACTGGCGTACGGCATCCGCCGGCAGCATCAGGGCCTGTTTCAGCAGCGGCCCCTGCAGATCCATCGAAATGGTCATATCGGATTTGAGCAGTGACGGCGGTTTCGCCACATCCAGCCGCAGTTCCACCGACCCGCGGCTGGCATCAATGCCGGGCGAGATGTAATTGACCACGGCTTCGAAACGTTCCGCGGGGAAAGCATCCGCCGCCGCCATCGCCAACGCACCCTTGGTGATCAAGGGCAGATTTTTTTCATCAACCTGCACGATCAGCCGCACCGGACCGTCCAGCGCAAGACTCATCATCCGCCGGCCTGGCTGGGCGATGTCGCCGGGTTCAACCAGACGCTCCAGCACCACGCCCGCACCGGGTGCACGGATGCGGGTCTGCGCGAGTTTGGCTTGCGCCGCTTCCAGCGCAGCAGCCGCCTCCGCCAACTGGCTCTGCGCCTGCCGGGCTTCGGCACCGCTCGACGCCTGTGCGCCGGCCTGCGCCTTTGCGCTGGCGAGCTGGCTGCGTGCGACATCCAGTTGACGCTCGGATTCCTCGACCCGTGCCCGACTGATGAATCCTTTGGCAACGAGGTCGCGATTGCGTTTGTCATCACGCTCGGCCTGCAGCAGATTCGCTTCCGCCTGCTTCAATCCGGCCTGCGCCGTCGGCAGCGCCAGGGTCTGCACCGAAGAAACCCGCGCCTGTGCACGCGTCAGCGCGGCACGCGCCTGCGCGGCCGACGCGGCGAGTTCGCTACGCTCCAGTTCCACCAGCACCTGATCGGCTTCGATGCGCGCGCCCTCGCGTACCAGCACCTTTTCAACACGGGCGGTGATGGTCGCGCCGAGTTCGACTTTCGCCGGCGGCAGTACGCGGCCGCTGGCCACAACGCTGGTCTGCACATCCGCGGCGGCGAGAGTCACGATGTCCACCGGCACGGCCTTGGGCCGCAGCGCGAAAAACAGCACTGCAGCCGCCACAGCGGCCAGCACAATGACCGTTACGATCCGGCGCTTGGGCAGGGTTACCGCCATGGTGATCTAACGTCCCGCCAGGAAATCACGCACGCCGGCTTCGTTGCGCAGAAGCCAGATGCGCTGGATGCATTGGCGGACTTCATCCGGCGTCGCTGCGCCGGAAAAACCGACCAGGCGCTGCGCCTTGTCTTCGAGCTCCTGGCGCGACAGCGTATTGTCGGGATCGCCCTTCGGAGTATCGACACGACATTCCAGCTTGCGGCCGTCGCGCGTCTGCACGGAAACCCGTCCCAGCCAGCGCCGCGGATAGGCACCGTCGACTTCGGGGTCGAGCACCATCGTCACACGATCATGGAAACTACGTATATCTTTGTTTTTTAATGACTTTTCCGTAAAGTCCGCGAGTGCGGCACGTCCCAGCGTGGCAATCATCGCCAGCACAAAGCCCATCGAGAACTTCGACTGGTGAATGGTCTGCGGATCGGTCACCGGTCCGAGCACGTCAATCGCGCCTTGGTGCACATGCGCCGTGACTTTGACGATGTCATCGGCTTTCAGCTGATGCTGCTTCATCAACGTCTGCAGCGCATCGGCTGCGGGATGGGTATGACGGCAGGACGCATGGAATTTGAATGAGGTCTCCGCAGTGGCCCAGCGCGTGCCCAGGCCGTCGGTTAACCAGCGTGCATCCGAATCACTCGACATGCCCGCTGCCATGCCCTGCTTGCCTTCGAAGATTTCCCGCGCGCCGGTAAAGCCGTCACGCGCGATATAAGCCGCCATCAATCCGTCGGCTGCGGCTTTCGCGGTATGCAGCTGTTTGGAATCCGCGGCGTCGCGCAGGAATTCCCACAAGCCGGCAGCCATCGTTCCGGCAGAGCCCAAGGCATGCTGCATCTTCTCTGCGTCCAGCTTCAGGATATGCGCCACGCCGGCAGCGGCAGCCAGTTTTCCTGCGGTACCGGTGGTGTGAAAAATCTTGTAATGCGAACGGCCGAGAAACTCGCCGACGCGCACGCCGCATTCGTAACCGGCCACAGAAGCCGCGATCAGTTCCTTGCCGGTGGCACCGACATCCTGCGCCGCCGCGAGCACGGCGGGAAACACCACGGTGCCCGGATGCAATACCGAACTGTTGTGCAAATCATCCTGCTCGACAAAATGCGAAGCCGCACCGTTGACCAGCGCCGCGAATAATGGCGATGTGCGTTTGCGGGTCAGCAGGTTTTCCGCCGAACCGTCCTTCGGCCCCATCGCAGCGGCAAAACCGTCAATCACCGACACCGGCCGCGCACCCTTGCCGGCCAGCGCTGAGGCGAACCAGTCGAGAAACAGTTCTTCGGTGCGCGCAACAACGGGTTCCGGCAGGTCCTCATAACGGATTGAAGACAGGAAAGCGCAGAGCTGCTGCGTGGGACTGCCCGCGACCGCAGGACTTTGTTTTTTGGCAGACATTTGCATGATGGACTCCGACTTCTTCAGGAACCGCCATTTTAAAGTGAAACGGCCCCTCCTTCGTCCGAAAATGCACCCTTCCGCCGCCAGTGCTAAGCTCGATTGATCCACATCAACCCCGGACCACTGTTATGGCTAAACGCAAATCAATCCGCACCGACATCGCCTGGAGCGCCGTCGACCGCATCACCGTCAAGGGCCACGACCTGTGCACCGAAATCCTCGGCAAACTGTCGCTGGGCGATATGGCCTTTCTCGAAATCACCGACCGTCTGCCGACCCCGCGGGAATCGGTGATGTTCAACGCCATTGCCGTGACTTTGGTGGAACACGGCCTGACACCCAGCTCCATTGCCGCGCGCATGACCTATACCGGCGCGCCGGAAGCGATGCAGGCTGCAGTCGCTGCGGGCCTATGCGGGCTGGGCAGTGTTTTTGTCGGCAGCATGGAAACGGCGGCGCGCATGCTGCAGGAAGCCCTGCCCGATCCAAAGGCGGATGCCGATCTCGACAAACTCGCCGCTGAAATTGTCGAACGTTTCCATGCCCGCAAACAGATCGTCCCGGGCATCGGCCACACGCTGCACAAGCCGGTGGACCCACGTGCGCCGCGGCTGTTCGCGATTGCCGCCGAACAGGGTTACGACGGCCCCTACGTCAAACTGATGCAGAAAGTCGGCGCTCAGGCCGAGAAGGTTTACGGCAAATCACTGCCGGTCAATGCCACCGGCGCCATCGGCGCCATTGCCAGCGAACTGCAGCTGCCGTGGAAAATCGTCCGCGGCATCGGCGTTCTGGCCCGCGCCATCGGGCTGGTCGGCCACATCCTCGAAGAAATGAAAAATCCGATGGCTTACGAAATCAAGCAGCGCGCCGAAGAAGAAGCCACGGCGCATCTGCGTCAGCCGTGAAACCCGAAACACCGCCGGTTGCCGGCAAAAAGGCCGGCTGGCGCCAGGTCATGGCGACGATGTTCTGGGGGCTGATGATGATCGGCAAAAAAGGCACCTGGGAACGCGACGGCGCCACGCTGAGCATGCGACAGGTAATCATCGGTGCGCTGATCATGACGGTGATCGTGATCGGCATTCTCCTGCTTCTGGTGAAGCTCGCCCTGCGCTGAGTACCGGTCAAGCCGGCATGCCGCAACTTGCTGACCGGCAAGCTATTCCGTGATCAGTTTGCTGAAAGCCTGAAACGGCAGCGGCGGACTGTAAACATACCCCTGCATCTCGTCGCAGCCCAGTTGCCACAGACGGGCCACCTGCTCATCGGTTTCAACACCCTCGGCAACCAC
>CBHTVL010000281.1:0-4024 GCA_966096475.1 uncultured Burkholderiales bacterium | reverse complement strand
CATGCCGCTTGCCCAGCTTTATCTCGCCGAAGGCCGTACCCCGGAACAAAAGAAGGTGCTGATCGAAAAAGTGACCCAGGCTTTTGTTGATGCCCTGGGATCCAAACCCGAGACCGTCTCGATCATCGTGCAGGATATCCCGAAGAACGCCTGGGGCACTGGAGGCAAAACACTCGCGGAACGCGGTTAACGATCGCAAGTTGTTAACCGCAACCGGCGGTTAACCGTCACAGCAGCAGGAGAAGCGTCATGGCAGAGAAAAAACGCGCAGTCAAAATGGCCGTTCCGGCCCCGAGCTTCCGGCCGAATCTGGTCGGGCGTAACCACGCGGCGTCGGCCGGCCATTACCTCGCCACGCTGGCAGCGATGCGTGTGCTCGATCGCGGCGGCAATGCGGTCGATGCCGGCGTCACTGCGTCCATGGCGCTTTCCGTGCTGCAACCCGATATGGTCAGCTTTGCCTGTGTGGCGCCGACGCTGATCTATATGAAGGAACTCGACAAGGTGATCAGCCTCGCCGGTCTCGGCTACTGGCCGAAGAGCACCGATGTCGCGAAACTGATCGCCGCCGGCAACGGCAAGGCCGTGCCCGAGAACCTGCTGCGTACCGTGATTCCCGCAGCACCCGCGACTTATGTCGAAGCGCTGCGCCGCTTCGGCACGATTTCGTTTGAAGAAGCCGCCACGCCGGCGATGGAGTTGGCGAAAAACGGTTTCGCGGTGTATCCGCTGCTGTCGACCAATATTGAATATCTCGAGAACAGCTTCCGCCGCTGGCCGGACAACGAACGCATTTTCCTGCCGAAGGGCAGGGCACCCAAAGTCGGTGAGCTGTTTGTGCAGGAAGACCTCGCCGGTACCATCGCCCGCCTGATTCAGGCGGAACGCGACACCAAGGGTGATCGCGACAAAAAACTGCAGGCCGTGCACGATTATTTCTATCGCGGCCCGATCGCGCGTGAAATCGCCGACTACCACGCCAAAAACGGCGGCTTCATGACCTTTGAGGACATGGCTGAATTCCAGGTGCCGGTGGAGGAGAGCATTACCGTCAACTACCGCGGTTACACCGTTCACGCCTGTGATGTGTGGTGTCAGGGCATCGTGCTGCTGGAATCGCTGAAGATTCTCGAAGGTTTCGATCTCAAATCGATGAAACACAACTCGCCGGATTATGCGCATCTGATCGCGGCGGCGCTGAATCTCTCCTTTGCCGATCGCGAGGCCTACGTCGGCGATCCGAAATTCATGAAAGTGCCGCGCGATGCGCTGATCTCCGAGGCTTATGCCGTACGCCAGCGCGCGCGCATCGACATGCAGAAAGCCTTTGACCGTCTGCCGGACCCGGGTGATCCCGAGAACACCGGCCGCGCCACTGGGGCATCGACGCCGCTGTATGCCGCGCCGCATGGTCTCTCGCGCTTGTCGCAGGACACCATCTATAACTGCGTCGTCGACAAATTCGGCAACGCTTATTCGGCAACGACGTCAGACAACGCCAGCGAAACGCCGATCATCCCCGGCACCGGTCTGGCGATTTCTTCGCGCGGCTGCCAGTCGCGTCTGGAGCCGGGGCATCCGGCCGAGGTCAAGCCGGGCAAACGTCCGCGCCTGACGCCGAATCCGGCGATGGCCTTCAAGGACGGCAAACTGTTCATGACTTTCGGTACGCCCGGCGGCGACCAGCAGTCGCAGGGCATGCTGCAGGTCTTCTTGAATGTCGTTGAATTCGGCATGACCATGCAGCAGGCGGTGGAAGCGCCGCGCGTGTCTTCGCAGAGTTTCCCCAACTCCTTTGCGCCGCATGCCTATTACCCGGGACGTCTCAACGTCGAAGAAGACTTCGGTCCCGCGGTCATCGCCGAGCTGCAGCGACGCGGCCACGATGTTGAAGTCTGGCCGCGTTTCCCCGCAGCAAATGCCGCGGTATGTGCGATCCGGGTCGATCCGGAAACCGGCCTGCGTCATGCTGGCGCCGATCCGCGCCGCGAGGGTTACGCACTCGCCTGGTAGTGCTGTGCCTTGCGCCGGTGCCGCATGCGGTGCCGGTGCCCGCAATGGCCGTGTTTCAGGTTGACAGTTCAGTGTGCGCTACACACAATGCCCCCACCTCAGGAGGGGGGGAATCATGACCATTAAAAACATTTTTAGTGCTGCTGTGCTCGCGGTATTTGCGTCCACGGTTGCAGCCCAGAGTTTTCCGGCCAAGCCCGTGCGCATCCTCGTCGGCTTCGGTGCCGGCGGTGCGACCGACATCGTGGCTCGCACGCTGGCGCAAAGCCTGACCGCAGACTGGAAGCAGAACGTGCTGGTCGAGAACCGCGCGGGTGCGAGCGGCATGATTGCCGCCGAGATGACCGCCAAAGCGCCGCCTGACGGCTACACGCTGATGATCACGCCGCAAACAAGCCTCGCTGTCGCCCCCGCGCTGTACGGCAAGGCGCCGTACGACACGATGCGCGACTTCACGCCGATCACGCTGACCGGTTACACACCGCTGCTGATGGTGGTGCATCCGTCGTTTCCGGTCAAAAACTTCAAAGAGTTCATTGCGCTGGCCAAAAAAAGCAAAGAGCCGATCACCTTCGGCTCCGGCGGCGTCGGTTCATCGCCGCATATGGCGGGTGAACTGATGGCCTCACAGCTCGGCATCAAAATTACCCACGTGCCGTACAAAGGCGAGAACCCTGCGCTGGCCGATACCGTCGGCGGCCAGATTCCGGTGATGTTCGGCAATCTGCCGGTGGCGATTCCGCAAGTGCAGAGCGGCCGCCTGCGCGGCATTGCTAATACCTGGAGCACACGTTCGCCGCTCGCGCCGGAAATCCCCACCGTTGCGGAAGCCGGTTTCAAGGATTACGCCATCGCCACCTGGTTCGGCCTGCTGGGCCCGGCGAATATGCCGCCGGAACTGGTTGCGCGCATCCAGCGCGACACCGCGCGCATGTTCAACACGCCGGCGACCAGGGAAAAACTCACCGGCATGGGTGTTGACCTCGTGCTCAATTCGCCTGATCAGTTCCGTGATTACCTGCGCACCGAGATTGCCCGTTACACCAAGGTAATCAAAGACGCCGGCATCAAGGCGCAATAAGTGACGAAGCTTCAGGCAAAAGTCGGCGTCATCGGTCTCGGTGCGCTGGGCATGCCGATTTCCCGGCGGCTGATCGCCGCCGGTTGCACTACCGCGGTTTACGATGTGCGTTTTGATCCGGTGCGTGAGCTGGCCGCACTCGGCGCCAATCCCTGCAGTTCTCCCGCCGATGTCGCACGCGTCAGCGACCTGATCATCAGCCTGGTGTCCGACGCCGATCAGACCGATGCCATCGTCTCCGGTCCCGGTGGCATTCTCGAAGCGCTGCGTCCCGATGCCGTGTTTGCCACCGGCAGCACGCTGGGCCCGGGTCCGGTGCTGCGTGTGGCGAAGCAGATTGCAGCAAAGGGCGGTCATACCCTCGACATTCCGATCTCCGGCGGCATTCTCGCCGCGCGCGAAGGTTTGTTGAGCCTGATGGTCGGCGGCGATCCGGAACTGCTGGCTTCCGTAATGCCGGTATTAAAAGTGTTTGCCGATAACGTGACCCACACCGGCGATGTCGGTACCGGGCAGGTCGCCAAACTCGCGCACCAGCTGGTGTTCAGCAGCAATGTCATGGCGCTGCTCGAAGGGTTGGCGCTGGCCGAGGCGGGTGGTGTTGCGCCTGATGTCATGAAACTCGTGCTGAAGCAGGGCCTGGCCAACAGTTCGGTGCTGCAGATCTGGCATGAACTCGGTCCGCGCTGGAAAGGCATGCTCGAAGCCAAGGAGGCTGGCGAACCCTTGCCGAATATGCGCAAGGATCTGCATCTGGTGCTCGAGATGGCGCAGAAGCTTGGCGTTGAACTGCCGGTCGGCAATAACGTCTCGCAGGTCGCCGACTCCGGCAAGGCCACCGGCCACAAAAACCCCGAACTCTGATTGAACATGACTGATACCCGGCCCCGCCTGCCGTCGCCCGTCGGCACCTGCGACACCCACATGCAC
>CBHTVL010000280.1:0-4029 GCA_966096475.1 uncultured Burkholderiales bacterium | reverse complement strand
TGACACGCAGCGCAGAAGACATCGCCGCACAGGCGACGCGTGTGCTGCCTGCCGTCGCCGCGGTATTGGGTGAAGACTGGAAAGTGGAAATCGCCGCCTGCAAAAGCCAGATCGGCAGCGGCGCGCTGCCCGTCGACGCATTGCCGAGCAGCGGACTCGCGATCACGCCCGCCGGAAAAAAAGGCAATCTCAACAAACTCGCCGCCGCGCTGCGTGCGCTGCCGGCGCCGGTGATCGGCCACATCAAGGACGGCGCATTGATGCTCGATCTGCGCTGCCTCGATCATGAAGACGAATTCGTCGGGCAACTGCCGCAACTGAAGATCAGCAACAAATGATCGTCGCCACCGCAGGCCACATCGACCACGGAAAAACGCTGCTGGTCAAAACCCTGACCGGCACCGATACCGACCGCCTGCCCGAGGAAAAAGCCCGCGGCATTTCCATCGACCTCGGATTCGCCTACCTGCCGCTGGCTGAAGGCGGACTGATCGGTTTTGTCGATGTGCCGGGCCACGAACGTTTCATCCGCAACATGCTTGCCGGCGTCTCCGGTATCGATTTCGCGCTGCTGATCGTCGCCGCGGATGACGGGGTGATGCCGCAGACCATCGAACACCTGCAGATCCTTGATCTGCTGCGCATCGGTCGCGGTGCCGCCGTGATCACCAAAGCCGACCGTGTCGACGCCGCGCGCATTGAAGAAGTTCGCAACCAGGTGCAGGCCCTGCTTGCACCGACGCTGCTCGCGGATGCGCCGGTATTGCCGGTATCTGCCGTCAGCGGCATCGGCATGGCCGAACTGAAGAACCTGCTGCTGCGCGAAGCCGCAGCTAAAGGACAACGCAGCGCCGCCGGACAGCATCTGCGTTACGCCATCGACCGCGCCTTCAGCATTGCCGGCAGCGGCACCGTCGTCACCGGCACGGTGTTCAACGGCACCGTGCACAGCGGGGACAAGCTGGTGATTTCACCGGCCGGACGCGAAGTGCGCGTGCGCAGCATCCAGATTCACGGCAAGGCCGCCGCCGAGGCTCGCGCCGGCGAACGCTGCGCGCTGAATCTGACGGGCGCCGACGTGGAGTCGGTGCGACGCGGCGACTGGGTGATGGCCGAAGCCATTCACCGCCCGACCCGGCGCATCGACGTACGACTGAACGTGCTGCCCGGCGAAGGCAAACCGCTGAAACACTGGACACCGGTCCATCTGCATCTCGCCACCGCCGATGTCACCGCGCGGGTATCGCTCAAACGCGGCGAAGCCTTGAACCCCGGTCAGGGCGGCATTGGCCAATTGGTGCTCGACGAACCGATTGCCGCGCTGCATGGCGACCGTTTCATCCTGCGCGACCAGTCCTCGACACGCACACTTGGCGGCGGCGTCATCATCGATCCGCTGCCGCCGGCGTCCCGGCGCAGCAAGGCGCGCGACGCCACACTCGCCGCGCTGGAATCAGCGGACCACGTCACTGCACTGGCGGCACTCGCCGCCGAGGGCAAACGCCCGGTTGATCTCGCGCATTTCGAAGCCATTTTCAATCTGCTCCCGGAAATTGCTGCCGCGGCTTATGCCAAAGCCGGCCTCGTGCCGCTGGGCAAAGACCGCCGTATTGCCATTACCCAGACGCGACTGACCACACTGAATCAGGGCGCCGTCAAACAGGTCGGCGCCTTCCATCAGGCCCAGCCGCAAGCGCCGGGCATGGAAATCGAGGCTCTGCATCAGGCGCTGGCACCGGAACTCGATGCCGACGCCTTCGGCCATCTGCTGCGCCTGATCGCCGATCAGCGACAGATCGAAGTGCACAGTTCACTGGTGCGCAAGCCCGGCCACGACAGCACGGCCAACAGCGCCGACGTCAAACTGTGGGAAACCGTACAACCGGCACTGCTGTCCGCAGGCTTCAATCCGCCGCCGCTGAAGGAACTGGCGCCGTTGCTGAAACTGAAGGACGCCATCCTCAAGGATTTCCTCTACCGCCAGATGAAGGCCGGCAATTTGTACAAGGTCGGCGCCGAACGTTTTTATCTGAAACCGACGATGGCCGTACTCGCTGCCACCGCACAGGCCGTTGCTGCACAACAGCCCAACGGCCAGTTCACCGCCGCGCAGTACCGCGACGCCGTCGGCATCGGCCGCACGCTGGCGATTGAAATCCTCGAAGCGCTGGACGGTATCACCGTGACCCAACGCATCGGCGATGCACGCAAGATGCGCACGGATTTCGTACCGATCCTCGGCGCCGCCGAACCGGCGCCGCCGCCCCCGCCAGGTGCGGTCGCCAAACCGCAGGCGCAAAAACCCGCCGCCGGCAAACCGCAGCAACGCCCCCCTTTCCGCAACAAACGATACTGAAAACTGAACTGAAAGAACGCCATGACCACTTCCGCATTTGACATCATCATCATCGGCGAAGGCATCGCCGGCCTCACCGCTGCCGGTGCACTCGCCAAAAAAGGTTTGAGCGCCGCCACCTTCGAACAGCAGATTTTCGGCGGCCTCGTGCTCAATGTGAATGAACTCGACCCCGCCCCGCCCGGCGGCGAAGCCGGCGGCGCCGCCTTTGCTTCCGAGTTGACCGGCGCCAACGCGGATGCCGGCGTCACCAGCATCCAGGAACCGGTCACCGCGCTGGCTGCAGCCGATGGCGCTTATGTCGTGACCACCGGGAGCGGCAACTACCGCGCGCGCCAGGTCATCATCGCCAGCGGCGCCAAACTGAAAACGCTGAATGTGCCCGGTGAAGCCGAATTCGAAGGCCGCGGCGTCTCGAAATGCGCCGACTGCGACGGCCCGATGTTCCAGAACGAAACCGTGGCCGTGATCGGCGGCGGCGACTCCGCACTGCAGGAAGCCAATGTGCTGACGCATTACTGCGGCAAGGTGCTGCTGATCCATCGCGGCACGGCATTCCGTGCGCAGCAACGCCTGATCGATCAGGTCAATGCCAACGACAAGATCGAAAAACGTTTTGGTACCACAGTCGAGGCCATTCTCGGCGGGCAAATGGTCGAGAAGATCCGCGTCAAAACCGCTGCGGGCAGTGAAGAAATTGCCGCCGCCGGCGTGTTCGCCTATATCGGTCTCGAACCCAACACCGCTTTTGTGCCGGCGGACATCAAACGTGATGCTCAAGGCCGTCTTGTCACCAGCGATGCGCTGGAAACCGCGCTGCCCGGCGTCTGGGCCGTCGGCGCGGTACGCAGCGGCTGCGGCGGCAGTCTCGATGACGCGATTGCCGAAGCGAATCGCGCCGCCGACGCCGTCGCCGCGCGTCTGAAATAAACGCATGGCGCTGACCGCAACCATCTTCAAGGCCGATCTGACGATTTCGGACATGGATCGCGGCTATTACGCGACCCATGCACTGGTACTCGCGCGCCACCCGTCAGAAACCGATGAACGCATGATGGTGCGTCTGCTCGCCTTCGCGCTGAACGCCGATGAAGCGCTGGAATTCGGCAAGGGCCTCAGCAATGAAGACGACCCGGCGTTGTGCCGCAGGGATCTCACCGGCCTCATTGAACAATGGATCGACGTCGGCCTGCCGGATGAAAAATCCGTGCGCAAGGCCTGCGGTCGTGCGCGGCAGGTCAGGCTCTACACCTATGGCCGCGGCGCGGCGAAATGGTGGCAGGACAACGGCGATGCCATGGCCAAGCCCGACAACCTGACGGTCTGTGATCTGCCCGCCGAAACCACACAGGCGCTGGCAAAGCTGGCCGAACGCACGATGCAGTTGCAATGCACGATCCAGGACGGCACGGCCTGGATCACCAACGGCGACAACACCGTGGAGATTGCTCCCGTAGTGCTCAGTGCCGCGCGCAGGCCTTGAGTCGCTTAAGCATCACCACAGTCTGGAACCGCATTTCTCGTCAGCACCGCGCCGTCTTACAATGACGGCCACGCAGTAACAACGGAAGGGAATCGCTCCCGGTGGGGCGGCCGGACTTCAAACCCGGTAGGGGCCGCGAGCGGTCCTGTGTGGGTTCGACTCCCACTCTCTTCCGCCACTCATCCAGTCC
>CBHTVL010000279.1:0-4029 GCA_966096475.1 uncultured Burkholderiales bacterium | reverse complement strand
TTTTCTTCTCTTCGACGCAATACAACAAGGTCGACCACATCGTCCTCTGCGGCGGTTGCGCGGCGATCCCCGGCATTGCAGAAGCCGTGGCCAAACGCGCACAGGTTGAAACCTCGGTGGCCAATCCGTTCGCGAACATGGGCATGTCGGCTCACATCCGGCGTAAAAGCCTGGAGCAGGACGCGCCGTCACTGATGGTGGCCTGCGGCCTCGCGATGAGGAGATTCGACAAATGACCGCCCGCATCAATCTGCTGCCGCATCGCGAGATGCGGCGCAAGCAGCAGCAACAGCATTTCTTTGTCATGCTGGGTGTGGTCGTGGCCATCGGTGCCACGATCTGGTTCGGCGTACACACCTACCTGGAAAGCGCGCTTTCCAATCAGCAGGCACGGAACAAATACCTTGAAGGCGAGATCGTCAAGATCGACAAGGAAATCGCCGAGATCAACAAGCTCAAGGAACAGATTGCCGCACTGCTGAAACGCAAACAGGTGGTCGAAACACTGCAAAGCAACCGGGCTGAAGTCGTACACCTGCTGGATCAGCTGGTTCGTCAACTGCCGGATGGCATGTATCTGAAAACCATCAAGCAGCAGGGTGCCAGTGTTACGATTTCCGGGTACACGCAGTCACAGGCACGCGTATCGACACTGATGCGCAACCTCGAAGGTTCCCAGTACCTGCAAAAAGCCAATCTGGTGGAAATCAAATCAGTTGCGGCGGGCGGCCAGCGTCTCAACGAGTTCACGATGAACATCGAGATCACGCGCAACACCGAGCCCACCGACAAGAAAGCCGGGAAGAAGGGCTAAATCATGACTCTCGACGAACTGAAAAAGCTGGACCCCAACAAGATCGGCAGCTGGCCGATCTTGCCCAAACTCGGCGTCCTTCTTATGCTGCTGATCGCACTGGTCGGGGCCAGCTACTGGTTTGACTGGCAGGACCAGCTGGCACGGATTGACGGGGAAAAAGCCAAGGAAGAGCAGCTTCGCACCACGTTTCTCGACAAAAAGAAACAGGCCATTGACCTGCCGGCCTACCGCAAACAGCTGGTGGATATCGAGTCGCAGTTCGGCGCGCTGCTGAAACAATTGCCGGGCAAATCCGAAATGGATGCGCTGCTGACCGATATCAACCAGGCGGGCCTCGGCCGCGGGCTGCAGTTCGAACTGTTCCGGCCGGCCACAAACGAAATCATGGGCGACTTTTATGCCGAACTGCCGATTACCGTGCGGGTAACCGGCAATTATCACGACCTGGGCGCCTTCGCCAGCGACATCGGCAGGCTTTCGCGCATTGTGACGCTGAACGATATCTCCCTGGCCGCCAGCAAAGACGGCCTGACGCTGGATGCCGTCGCAAAAACCTTCCGCTACCTGGATGACGGCGAACTGGCCGCGGCACGCAAAGCCGCGACCAAGCCGGCTGCGGGAGCGAAAAAATGAACAGCAAAACATTGATGGCCATCGCTTTGACCTGCGCGGCAGCCTTGAGCGGCTGCAGCAGCGAGGAACATTCCGATCTGCGGCAATTCGTCAAGGAATCGGACAAATTGCCGGGTGGCCGGATTCAGCCGCTGCCTGAAGTCAAACCGTATGAGCCTTTTGCCTACAACGCCTACGATCTGACTGATCCGTTCAAGCCGAGAAAAATCGAGCCGCCGAAATCGACGTCCAAAGGCGGACTGCAGCCGGACTTCAACCGTCCGCGCGAAGCGCTGGAAGCCTTCCCGCTGGAAAACCTGAAAATGGTCGGTACGCTGCAGCAGAAAGACCAGGTATTCGCGCTGGTCAAGGCGCCGGACAGCGCGCTTTATCGCGTGCGCTCCGGCAATTACCTGGGCCAGAACTTCGGGCGCATCGTAGGCATCTCGGAAACAGATATCAAACTGAAAGAAATTGTTCAGGACAGCGGCGGCAACTGGGAAGAGAAGGAACAGGCGCTGTTGCTGCAAGAACAGGGAGGCTCCAAATGATTCAGCTTTTCAAATTCATGACTCGCGTTTCGAAACTGGCGGTAGCAGCAGGTTTTGCCGTCGCTGCTGCCTCGGCTTATGCCCAGAACAGCATCGAAGCCGTCAACGTTTCAGCGCAACAGGGCGGCTCGACGCTCGTGAAAATCACGCTGAAAGGCACCCCCGCGAGCACTCCCGCCAGTTTTGTGGTGAACAATCCGCCGCGAATCGCTTTCGACTTCCCGGGAACCACCAACGGTTCGGGTAAAACCACCCATGAAATCGGCGAAGGCGATGTCCGCCGGATCAATATCGTCCAGGCCGGCGACCGTTCACGTCTGGTTCTTGAAACGTCGAAACAGCTGGGCTACGACGCCAAGATCGAAGGCAACACCATTCTGGTTACCCTCGGCGGCTCCTCGGCCGCGGGCACGACGCCGGCACCGGCCTCGCAGACTTTTGCACAGGTCAAACCGGGCGACGGCAAACACAGCCTTCGCGACGTTGATTTCCGCCGCGGCAGCACCGGTGAAGGTCGGGTCATGGTCGATCTGTCCGACAACCAGGTCGGCATCGACCTGCGCACGCAGGGCCGCTCGCTGATCATCGACTTTCTCAACACCGCTGTTCCGAAAAATCTCACCCGCCGTCTGGATGTTGTTGATTTCGGCACCCCGGTTGAAAGCATCGAAACCTATGCCCAGGGCAACGGCACGCGCATGGTCATCACGCCGCGGGGCGCCTGGGAACACTCGGCTTACCAGACGGATAACCGCTTCATCATCGAAGTCAAAAAAGTCGTTGATGACGGCAGCCGGCTGGTTCAGCCCGGCTTCACCGGTGAAAAACTGTCGCTCAACTTCCAGAACGTCGAAGTTCGCGCCGTACTGCAGGTCATCGCCGACTTCACCGGCCTCAATGTCATCACCAGCGACACCGTCGGCGGCAGCCTGACCCTTCGTCTCAAAGACGTACCCTGGGATCAGGCTCTGGACATCATCCTCCAGAGCAAAGGTCTCGACATGCGCAAGACCGGCAACGTGGTGTGGATTGCACCGCGCGACGAGCTGGCCACGCGTGAAAAGCTGGCGCTGGAAGCGCGCTCGCAGATCGCCGATCTGGAACCCCTGCGCACTGAAAGCATTCAGGTCAACTATCAGAAGGCGGCCGAATTCCAGACCCTGCTGTCGGATCCCAAGCAGCGCATCCTGTCGAAGCGCGGCAGTGCCGTGGTCGACGTGCGTACCAATACGGTATTCGTGCAGGACACGCCGTCGCGACTCGAAGAAGTCCGGAAGCTGCTGAAACAGATCGACGTCCCCGTCCGTCAGGTGATGATCGAATCGCGCATCGTTGAAGCCAACGATACCTTCAGCCGCAATATCGGCGCCCGTCTGGGCTTCAATGACACCACCGGCCAGGGTTTCCGGCTGGGTAACGGTGGCGGCACCAATGCCCTGATCGGCGGCAGCACCAACGCCACCGCATTTACCTCGGGTCAGACCACAACGGCAGGCACGTTCAACGACGCGCTGTTCGTCAATCTGCCGGCGACCGGCCTGTCCGGCGCCAATCCCGGCGTGTTTTCCTTCCTGCTGTTCAACGACAAGAGCACCAAGTTCCTGAACCTGGAGCTCTCGGCACTCCAGGCTGACGGCAAAGGCAAGATCATCTCGAGCCCGCGCGTGATCACGGCCGACAAGGTTGAAGCCACGATCGAACAGGGCACGGAGATTCCTTACCAGCAGGCCACGTCCAGCGGCGCCACCAGCGTTTCCTTCCGCAAGGCCACGCTGTCGCTGAAAGTGAAGCCGCAGATCACGCCGGATGACAACGTGATCATGAACCTGAAAGTGAACAAGGACAGCGTCGGCACCAACACGCTGTCGGGACCGTCCATCGACACCAAGCAGGTGGCGACTGAAGTACTGGTTGAAAACGGCGGCACGGTCGTCATCGGCGGCATCTACACCCAGGACGAACGTTCGACGACCACCAAGGTACCGGTGCTCGGCGACCTGCCCTTTGTCGGCTTCCTGTTCAAAAACAACCAGCGTGTGGATGACCGGC
>CBHTVL010000278.1:0-4030 GCA_966096475.1 uncultured Burkholderiales bacterium | reverse complement strand
CACCGCTTTACCGCGAAGTGCAATGGAAAATCACCCGTGCGCTGGCCGCCGGCGAGTGGAAACCGGGCGAGGCCATTCCCAGCGAATCGCAGCTGGCGCAGCAGTTCAAGGTGTCGATCGGCACCATCCGCCGTGCGATTGACGAACTGGTGGCCGGCCGCATTCTGGTGCGCCAGCAGGGCCGCGGCACTTTTGTCGCAACCCACACCGAAGACCGCACGCTGTTTTACTTTTTCCATGTCGTCGGCAAAGACGGCAGCCGCGAATTCCCGGTCTCCGAACTGCTGGGCTTCCGCAAGGAACGCGCCGATGCCGACGACGAAACCCAGTTCGGTCTCGTCCGCGGCAGCCGGGTGGCGCGGGTGCGCAATCTGCTGAAGCTGGCCGGCAAGCCGGTGGTGCTGGACGACATCACCGTGCCGACCGAGCGCTTCTCCCGGCTCGACGAATCCACCTTTCGCAACCGCGAAGGCACGATCTACGGCCTTTATCAGGCGCGTTACGGCGTCAATGTCGTGCGCATCAGTGAGCGGCTGTCGGCAGCGCATCCGCCTGCGGACATCGCGAACATCCTCGGCCTGCGCATCGACCAGCCCGCGCTGCAGATCCGCCGCGTCGCCTATACCTACAACGACACACCGGTCGAATACCGCCGCAGCTGGATCAACACCAGCGACCACGAATATCTGAGCGATCTGTGGAAAAGCGCCGCGCGCTGAACACGGCGTGATTGACTGGAACCCTAGAACCCGAGTTCCCGCCGTGCCACGGCGATCTGCGCCGGATCGCGGGCATTCTTCAGCACCCACTCAAACTGCACGCGCGAATCGTCGCGCAGGCCGCCACGCGCCAGATTGAATCCGGCGCGCAGTCGTGACTCCACGGCTGCATCGGGCTGCGGCGCGCTCAGCGCCAGGCGCAACTGATATTCGGCAGCGAGCAGCGGCTGGCTGCCGGATTCCAGGGCGCGCGCGGTCGCGGCCAGCAGCAGACGCCCCTGCGCGGCATCGGCGTACGGCGCAATCCGCGCCGTCAGCCATTGCGTCTCGGCGGACAGGCCATGATCGGCAAGTTGCAGCGCCAGCGTGATCCACTCCGGCAGCTGCGCAGAAGGAATCGGCACATTGGCTGCTGCCAGTTGCCGGGTAATGGCAGTAACCACATCGCCGCGACCGGCGCGTAAAGCCAGCCCGGCCATGCGCAGATCCCAAACCGCAGCAGCAGTGCCTTCAGGCGCCGGCAATCCCTGCCGGTATTGCAAGGCGCGCACATGTTGCTGCAGCGTCTCGGCGGCGCCGCCCAGTTGATAACGCGTATCCGCCGACAGCGCCGCCGCATCGCCGGGCCAGACATCAAACAATTGCAGGGCCATGCGCGGCAGACGTGCAAGCATCAAAGCGGAGGCGAGTTGTACCTGTGCGCTGCGCCGCAGGGATTCGCCGCGTCCCTCGCGGGCGAGATAAGCCAGATAAGCGCGCGCGACGACGGGCTCGACCTCCTTGCGTTTGAGTGCAAACTCCAGCCAGCTCGATTCGTCGCCGGCCAACAACTGATGGGTATTCGCGGCGCTGCGGGCGTAAGCGATATAGGCCTCCCACAAGCGGGAAGCCTCGGCTGCGGGTGCGTCGGCGCGCTCGAGGAATTGCTCCAGGGCTTCAATTTTCAGCAACGGGGCCGGCTGTTTTTCGGCAGTGTCGAGCAACACCCGCCACCACGCGGGATCTTCGCTGCGCGCGATGCCGGCACGCGCCTGCGTCACCGCATCGGCCGGTGACAGCAGGCCGGTATGCAGCCGCAGGCGCAGCTTCGCCGGACCACGTTCATCGAGCAGGCCCAGCCAGGCCACGGCCTCCTGAACCCGCTTCAGATCGAGCAGGCCGTCGACAAACTGCGTCGCGGTCGCCATATCCAGCGGCCGGTAATCCTGCTGGAAGCGCAGCATGCTGCGATAGGCGTCGTCCGCCTGCCCGTCCGAAACCAGACTGCGGATCACCAGCAGGCGCAGCTCGCGTAAACGCGCGGCATCCATGCCGGCAGTCCACAGCGCACGCGCCGCCTGATCACGCGCAGCTGCGCCGCGCCCGAGAATCAGCGCCGAACGCGCCGCTGCAGCATGAAATTCAGCAGCAACCGCCGGCTCAACACCGGCCGGCAGGGCTGCGACACGCTGCAAGAGCGGGTCATTCGCGCCACGGGACGCCAGCAGTTGCAGTCGCAGACGCTCCCAGTCAGTCCATCCCGTCGCCGGAGAAGAGGCCTTGGGAGGCAAGGCAGTGACTGCCGGTTGCAGCAGATCCACACGCTGCAACGCGAGCTGGACCGCACCGGCTTCAGCCAGACTGCGCGTGGCGGCGAGTTCGTCGGCAGCATGCGCGGCCGTCATCGCAGTCACGAACACCGATGCAAAAAGAGGGACGATCTGCCGTTGCAGGAACATGCGCTTATTGTAGCGGCGGCCCGGCGCAAAGCGCCTGCGCAACGGTCACCCACAAGGGAAAAGACAAAGAAAAAGGCGGCCGCAGCCGCCTTTTTCAGGATTACAAAAAGCTTACTTCTCGGCCGGTGCGGCTTCGGCTTCGACCTCGGCAGCCACCGAGCTGCTGACGGTGAGCTTTTCCTTGATGCGGGCCGCTTTGCCCGACAGGCCGCGCAGGTAGTAAAGCTTCGAACGGCCGACGTCACCGCGACGCTTCACTTCGATGCTGGCGATCGACGGTGAGTAGGTCTGGAAAGTCCGCTCGACGCCCTCACCCGAGGAAATCTTGCGCACGATGAACGAGGAATTGATGCCCCGGTTGCGCTTGGCAATGACCACGCCTTCGTAAGCCTGGACGCGCTTGCGCTCGCCCTCGACCACGTTGACGTTGACGATGACCGTATCACCGGCGACAAACTCCGGGGTCTTGCGACCCAGACGGTTCATTTCTTCCTGTTCCAGCTGCTGTATGACGTTCATCTCTTGACTCCCTCAAACTTGATTGCGTCCGCCATCATGGCGTTCGCGGTTAAACCCTGCCGCTGTCCTGTTCGCGGCGAAACTCGTCGAGCAGTTCCCG
Source organism: uncultured Burkholderiales bacterium (assembly GCA_966096475.1). GTDB lineage: Bacteria > Pseudomonadota > Gammaproteobacteria > Burkholderiales > SG8-41. Next base: position 974 of record CBHTVL010000278.1, on the reverse strand, counting down.
CTCTTCCGCGGTCAACACCCGCCGTTCCAGCAAATCCGGCCGTCGCTGCCAGGTGCGTCCCAGCGACTGCTTCAAACGCCAGCGCGTGATCACCGCGTGGTTGCCTGACAACAGCACCGCCGGCACCGCCGCGCCCTCGTACACTTCCGGGCGGGTGTAGTGCGGGTGGTCCAGCAGGCCGTCAACAAACGAATCCTGGCTGGCGGATTCGGCATCACCCAAGGCACCGGGCAACTGCCGCACCACACTGTCCATCAACACCATCGCGGCCAGTTCACCGCCGCTCAATACATAGTCGCCGATCGAGATTTCCTCGATGGCCTGGCGATCGATCAGACGTTCATCCACACCTTCGTAACGTCCGGCCAGCAACACCAGTCCCGGCTCCCGCGCCAACTCCGCCACCAGCGCGTGATCCAGCAATTTTCCCTGCGGCGTCAGATGCACCACCCGCGGTTTGTCGACACCCGCGCTCATCTGCCGCTGCCGCGCTGCTGCCAGCGCTTTATCCAGAGGCTCCGCCATCATCACCATGCCGGGACCGCCGCCATAAGGCCGGTCATCGACGGTGCGGTGCACGTTTGTCGTGAAATCCCGCGGATTCCACGCCACAAACTGGTACAGACCGCGTTCCCGGGCCCGACCGGTAACCCCCAGTTCGGTTACCGCATCGAACATCGCCGGAAACAGTGTGACGACATCAAACTGCAACATCAGTAATCTGCTTCCCAGTCGACGGTTATCCTGCCGCCGGCAATATCCACCTGCCGGACCACCGTCTCGATGAAGGGCAGCAAGCGTTCGCGCTCACCACCAGACACCTTGCCCTCCACCACCAGCACATCATTGGCCCCGGTTTCAAACACCCGGGACACAATCCCCAGATCGACCCCGGCTGTGTTTACCACCTTCAGCCCGACCAGATCGGCCCAGTAAAACTCGCCTTTTTCAGCCGGCGGAAAGGCTTCCCGCGG
>CBHTVL010000277.1:0-4059 GCA_966096475.1 uncultured Burkholderiales bacterium | reverse complement strand
CTCAGAATCCTTGATGCCCGGGCTGGTTTCGATGCCACTGGACACATCCACCGCCCAGGGACGCACTGCCCGCACCGCGGCCCCGACATTGTCCGCATCCAGACCACCCGACAACACGACCGGCAGAGGCAGCGAACGCGGGATCAGCGCCCAGTCAAAGGTGGCGCCGGTTCCGCCGCGCACGCCCTCGACATAGGCATCCAGCAACAGCCCCCGTGCACCATGGAACTGCTGTGCGTATTGTAACAAATCGACCTCCGGCCTCACGCGGACGGCCTTCAGGTAAGGCACTCCGAAAGCCGCACAGTATTCCGGTGTTTCGTCGCCATGGAACTGCAGCAGTTGCAACTGCACCGCGGCCAGCGTCGCGCGCACAACTTCAGCCTCTGCGTTGACGAACAGCCCGACTGCCGTTACAAACGGCGGCAGTGCATCCACAATGGCACGCGCCTGATCCATGGCCACAGCACGCGGACTTGGAGCATAGAACACCAGACCGATCGCATGCGCGCCCAGACGAACAGCGTCGAGTCCGTCCTGGACACGGGTAATGCCGCAGATTTTCACGCGGGTATTCATTCCGTCACACCGTTCATCTCATTCCACCGTTGCATGGGCCAGCCTGGGGCCGCGCAGGCGCGGCAGCGGCAAACCCCAGCTGTCATCGTATTCGACGTTCAGCAGATAAAGGCCGGAGGCATCAAAGGTCGGCGCCGCACGGCTGCGGTCGCGCCCCTGCAGCAATTCCGCGATCCACTGCGGCGGATGCTTGCCTTTGCCGACGTACACCAGGCTGCCGACGATATTACGAATCATGTGATGCAAAAACGCGTTGGCCGAAAATTCAAAAATCACATAAGGGCCGTTGGCCACGACCGAAACCGCATGCATCGTACGCACCGGTGACTGTGCCTGGCACTCCGCCGCGCGAAACGCGGTGAAATCATGCTCCCCAAGCAGATTGACTGCCGCCGTTTTCATCGCATCCACATCCAGCGGACTGTGAAACCAGCCCACCCGCCCCTGATCGGCAGCGGGACGGACAGCGTCGTTAAGCAGCACGTAACGATAGGAGCGCGTAAGCGCCGAAAAGCGGGCATGAAATTCATCACCGACAGGCTGCACCCAGGTCACCGCCACGGAAGACGGCAGCAGCGCGTTGACGCCGCGCACCCAGGCACTGGAAGGCCGCTCGACAGTGCAGTCAAAGTGCACGACCTGACCCAGCGCATGCACACCGGCATCCGTGCGACCGGCGCAGATGGTGCTCACCGGCACGCCGGCGATACTCGAGCAGGCCGCCTCCAGACGGTCCTGCACGGCACAGCCTGCGGGCTGGGTCTGCCAGCCGCAAAACCCGCTGCCGTCGTATTCAATGCCCAGAGCCAGTCGCAAAGCCTACGCTCCCGCGCGTATCACGCGCCTGAAAAAAGAAACCGCGGCAGGAGCACTGCCGCGGTTGTTGATCGTGCCACGACCTGCAGGCTAACCGAGTGAACTGAGCAGTTTCTGCGCCTGATCCTGCTGCTCGGTATCGCCTTCCTTGATGACTTCCTGCAGGATTTCCCGCGCACCGTCGTTGTCACCCATCTCCTGGTACGCCTTGGCCAGATCGAATTTCTGCTGGACGTCATACCAATGCCCGTCCTTGCCGGCCGAAGAAGGCGCGGCCTGGGTCGAGGTGTCGTCGAGATTGATGTTGAGATCGCCGACATCAATCTTGAAGTCCAGTCCGGCATCGGCAGCCGCTGCAGCCGGCGCTTCAGCAGGTGCCTCGGACGCAGGCATATCCAGCGGCGGCAGGTCGATGGTGAAGTCAATCGAAGCCGGCTCATTGGAAGCCGCGGTCGGCACATCCAGCACAATGTCGGCAGCAGCAGCCGGTGCAGGCGCATCCAGATTGAAGTCCGGCATCATCGGCTCTGACGATTCCGATGGCGGCACACCGGCGTCAGCAGCGGCGGCCATTTCCTGCATGCCGCCCAGTTCCGTCGCCTGCCCTGCCGAATCCGCATCCAGTGCGATATCGGGAGTGGCGGCCACATCACCGCCGAGGTCGAAGTCGAGATCGGTGCCCAGTGCGGCATCGTTGCCCGTTTCAACCGGTGCAATACCCTTGCCGGCTTCATAAAGCGGATTCGCCGAATCCAGCGCATAGCCCAGCGCGGCAACCTTCAGCCAGTTGTCGCCAACGCCACCGGTCAAAGCATTGATCGAAGCAGCCACATCACCAAACGATGCGGCATCTTTGCGGGCCGCATAGACTTCGGCCAGCTTGACTTGCACATCCTCGCGGGCCGGATCACGCGCCATGGCTTCCTTGAGGATTTCCTCAGCCTGTCCGTCACGGCCGTAAGCGATGTAAACCTCGGCCTCGGCGACCGGATCCACATCATCAGCCGCGGGCTCAGCAGCTTCAGCAGATTCTGCCGGTTCATCCGCAGAAGCTGCCGTTGCGGCAGCTGCAGCCATCGCCGGCATCACCGGTTCGATGTCATCGTTATCCTGGGCACGGGCGCGACGGCGACGCATCGCCGCAAAGCCCAGCCCCCCCAACACCAGTGCACCCAGACCACCGCCGATGACCGGCAGGTTTTCCATAACCGTATCCATCAGCTCCGGCTCGGGCGGCGGGGGCGGCGGCGCAACAGGCTTCGGCGCGGGTTTCGGTGCCGGCTTGGCTTCAGCCACCGGTTCGGTTGCCACCGGTGCGCTCGGATCTTTTGCTGCTTCAACCGGCGCCGCCTCAGGCTTGGCTTCGGGTGCTGCTTCGGGTTTCACCGGTTCTGCCGGTTTCGCGGCTTCAGCCTTGGCGGGTTCCGGCTTGGCTTCCGGTTTCGCTTCGGGTTTGGCTTCGACCTTGGCCGGCTCGGACTTGGCTTTTGCAGCTTCCGCTTTCTGCTGCGCAGCGGCCATGCCCGGGCTCTTCAGTTCGGCCAGCTTTTGCGTGTCCTTGATGGTTTTTTCAAGCTGAGCAATCCGCTCGTTCGCTTCCGCCAGTTCCTTGTTGCGGGCGACCAGTTCTTCCTGCATCGCGCGTGCCTTGGCATCGCCGGTCAGCGCTTTACCGCCTTTGCCCGGCTCACCCTTGGAGAGTTTGACGACATCCTTGGAGGCCACAGCGGCGGGCTCATCAACCTTGGTCGTGATGCGACCGCGGGCCGTGCTGCCGCCTTCCGGCGCAGTGCCCACCTTGTCCGCGACACGGCCACTGTAAGCGCGCCAGTCAGCAACCTGTGTGCGCACTTCCTTGGTCGCATCACTCTGGGCGATGGCCGACAGTTCCTGCGCGTCCGGGACCCGCAAAATCTTGCCGGACTTCACCAGATTCATGTTGTTGCGGATGAAAGCATCCGGATTGCTGCGATACAGACCGACCAGCATCTGCTCTAGAGAAACACCCTGGGGTTTAAGGCTGGCGGCAATTTTGCCCAGCGTCTCGCCCTTGCCGACCGGGCCGTATTCCTGGGCCTTGCCGCCGGAAGCAGCCGGAGCCGCCGCAGCTTTGCTCGAGGGCGCGGCAATCGGCGCCGCTGCAGGTTCAGCCGCCGGGGCAGCCGGCGCGGCGATCGGCCGTGAAGCAGCCGGTGCAGTGACCGGAGAGGGAGCAGGCGCCGGTGCGGCAGCCATTTGCTGGCCGCATCCCGGGGGATCCAGCAAGGCGGTGTATTCACGAACCAGTTTATTACCGCCGCCGGACAGTTCGATCAGCAGATCGATGAACGGCTCGTTGATCGGGCGGTTGCCGGAAACCTTGATGAAATACTGGCCGTCAGCGCGTTTCTCCACACTGAGTTTGAGGCCGGTCAGGCTGTTGTTGTACTGGAGATTGGACTTCTGATAGGCATCCGGCGGCGCCAGACGTGCCACCAGCGCGGAAGCCTCATCGCCACGAACGGAAACCAGGTCGATTTCCGCGTTCAGCGGTTGCCCGATGTTTGACTGGACGGTGAGCCGGCCCAAACCCGCGGCTTGCGCCAAAACAGGCGCAACCAACAGCGCCCATACCAGCGCTTTGCCTAAAGGAAATGTGCGCACCACGGCTCCCGTATCGTTTTT
>CBHTVL010000276.1:0-4070 GCA_966096475.1 uncultured Burkholderiales bacterium | reverse complement strand
GTCAAAGCTGCGGGCATCTCGCTCAAATAAGCCTTACCCTGCTGGACAACGCCGCTTGCGGGCAACCGCAGGCGGCGTTTTTTATTGGTCGTGCCGGTCGATGTGTGACAGATAGCCGCTGACCAGCAGGATGCCGGCGCTGGCCCAGAATACCGAGGCAATACCGAGCAGGGCGCCAATGGAACCGGCGGCAAGCGGCACGGCGATATGGGTGATGTTGTTGATGGTCAGCCGCAGACCGGTGACTTCGCCGGAGCGGCCTGCAGGGGAGCGGTTATAGGTCAGATTCAGGGTCAGCGGCTGGCTGACGCCGAGGGTCAGGCCGATGCCGAAAGACAGCGCCAACAGCACCGGCACGAAAGTAATGAAAGTGAAGGGCAGGAGCAGCAGCGCGGCAAGGCACATCGCCGAAGCGAGTACGGTTTCCACGCTGAAACGGCGGGTCAGCACGGGCAGGGCGACACGGACGATGAAGCTGGCCGCAGCAAACGCGCCGAGGATGGTGCCGATGGTGGAAGCGGACAGGCCGATCGAATGACCATAGATCGGCACATAGAATGTGTAGAGATCCCAGCCGGTGGTGACCAGGCCGCTGACGATGATCATCCGGCGTAACTGCGGCAGGCGCAGCAGATCGAAGGCGCTGCCGGCAGGCGGTTCGCTGCGCGAACCATGGGCACCCAGTTGTCGTGACGCGGCAAGGGCCAGTATCGGTGCCAGTGTCAGTATGACAAATGCGATGTAGGCAGATCCGAAACCGTAGCGATCAATCATGATGCCTGCGAGAACAGGGCCGATCATGTGGCCGCTGGAATAACCCAGACCCATGGTCGAGAAATTTCGTGTTCGTTCGGCCGCGCTGCCCAGCGTGCCGGCCAGATTCTGTGCGGAAACATTAAAAAATACGAACCCGATCCCGATCAACGGCGCTGAAACGAACAATGCCGGCAACGTCGGTGAAATGGCGGGAATGACCAGTCCGCAACCGAAGGCAATGGCACCGCCGAGCATCGGCCAGCGCGATCCGTAACGGTCCGAGATGCGTCCGACCACCAAGGCAAAGGTCAGCGGGAAGATCGAATAGGCGGCGATGAGTATGCCGATCAGCATGGGGCCGGCACCCAGGTTCAGCGCGAGCAGGGAGGCGACCACCCGGCTGCCCATGTGGCCGCTTTGCATTGCCAGCGTGAGCAGGGTGATTAAGGTGATCGGTTTCAAAACGGTAGTCGCCAAAAAGGCAGGGGCACGGCTGCTGATGACGGCAGCCGCACCCCGGGGTGATGAAGCGGCGTCAGGATGCGTAGCCGGGTGATTCCCGATCCAGCTTGCGCATCAGGGCGGCCCACATCAATTTGCCACCGGCACCGCGTCCGCCGGGACCGTAGATGAACTGTCCCTGATCGACGGTATGTTTTACCACTTCGTCCGGCAGCAGATTCAATGTTGCGCCGCCGGTCATGGCGGTGATCTGCATTTTGCAGGCCCGCTCCAGCCGGTACATGCGGGCGAACATTTCGCCGATGCTGGTGCCGACGCTCAGCGTGCCGTGATTGCGCAGGATCAGCATGCCGCCGTCGCCGAGATCCTTGACCAGACGTTCGCGTTCATTGTGGTCTTCGGCGACGCCCTCGAAATCGTGGTACCGGACCTGGGAGAGTGCCGTCAGCGCCATCTGCGTCAGCGGCAGCAGGCCATCTTTTTGCGAGGCTACCGCAACACCATATTGCGTATGGCAATGCATGACGGCGTCGGCGCCGGGGCAATTCATGTGTATCGCGCTGTGAATGGTGAAGCCTGCCGAGTTTACTTCATAGGGGGATTCCGAAAGTTTGGCGCCCTCGATATCGCACTTGATCAGATCGGAGGCGGTCATCTCTTCAAACAGCAGACCATAGGGATTGATCAGGAACTGGTTATGGGTGCCCGGAACGCGGCAGGAGATATGGGTGCCCAGCATGTCGGTCCAGCCCATCAGTGCGGTCAGGCGGTAGGCGGCAGCGAGTTCAACGCGTGCGCGCCATTCTTCGGGGCTGACGCCGCGGGCGGCGCGCGCTGCCGTACGGGAACCGGCGCTGCGGTGTTTGGCGGAGGCTGTTGCGGCATGTCGTGTCATATCGTGGATTCCTGTGCGGATGGCTTGGATCAGTCCCTTCCGGACCGCTCCGGAAGGCTGCATTCTGTGAATGACAGTAGAATACCGCAGTCCGTGATAAAAATTTCACCGGCAAACACACTGAGTGAATCCGTTTTTCTCCATTAATCCGTATCGTGAACTTCAGCATGAGCTTGAGCCACGCCTATAACATTGATGATCTGCGCCGACTGGCACAGCGTCGCCTGCCCCGGGTGGCCTGGGATTATCTGGAGCGCGGCGCCGAGGACGACATCACGATGACGGCGAATCGCAAGGCGCTTGAGCGCATCGCATTCCGTCCGCGCACGCTGGTGGATGTTTCAGACCGCTCGTTGCGGCACACGCTGTTCGGTAACAGCTATACCGCGCCTTTCGGCATTGCACCCACCGGTGCCGCAGGACTGTATTGTCATGATGCCGATGTCGCACTCGCACGCGCAGCCGCAGCGGCCGGCGTGCCGTTTGTACTGTCGACGGCATCATTTGTGGCGATGGAACGTGTGGCGCGGGAAGCAGACGGCCATAAATGGTTTCAGCTGTACATGTCCAAGGACCGGGATGCCGCGGAACGGTTGGTCAAACGCGCACTGGCGGCAGGTTTCGAAGCGCTGGTGGTGACCACCGATGTGCCGGTCGGGGCGAATCGTGAATACAACCTGCGAAACGGATTTGCCATCCCCTTCCGTATCAATGCCCGCAATGTCGTGGATGGTTTGATGCATCCGCGCTGGCTGACCGGGGTGTTCCTGAAGACCTTGCTGAGCGACGGCATTCCCCGTTTCCGCAATGTCGACAGCGAGGAGGGAGGGCGTATCGTGTCCAAGGATCTGTCGGCCTTCCGCGCACGCCGCGATGCGCTGGACTGGAGTGATATTGCCTGGCTGCGAACGATCTGGCCGCATAAACTGCTGGTCAAAGGCATTCTCGTCGCCGAGGATGCGTGTCTGGCGCTGGCAAACGGCGCTGATGGCGTGGTCGTGTCCAATCACGGCGGCCGGCAACTGGATGGCGCGCGTGCAGCCATTGATGCGCTTCCGGAAATCGTCGAGGCGGTCGGCGGCAAAATTGCCGTGTTGTTCGACAGCGGCGTGCGTCGCGGCGCCGATATCGTCAAAGCGCTGGCGCTGGGTGCGGATTTTGTGTTTTTCGGCCGGGCGACGCTGTATGGCGCTTCGGTCGGCGGTGAGCAAGGAGTGGCACGTGCGCTGGAAATCATGCGCAGCGAAACCGACCGCGTGATGGCCTTGATCGGCTGCGGGCGTGTCGCCGGTCTGGGACGGGATTATCTGGAGATGCCTGGCTCCGTGTAAATCAGACAAGTAACGCAGGCAAGTAACGCAGGCAAGCAATATCAGGAGACCACCATGAAACAACTCAAATTACCGGCCGTATTCATGCGCGGCGGCACCAGCAATGCCGTCGTGTTCAACCAGAAGGACCTGCCGCAGGATCGCACGTTGTGGGACGAGATTTTCCTTGCAGCGATCGGCAGCCCCGACCCCAACGGCCGCCAGCTCGACGGCATGGGCGGCGGCGTGTCGTCGCTGTCCAAGGTCTGTGTGGTCGGACCGCCCACGCGACCGGATGCGGACATCGATTACACCTTTGCCCAGGTGCAGGTGAAGGAGGCCAAGGTCGATTACGGCGCCAACTGCGGCAATATGTCGTCGGCGATGGGCCCCTTTGCGCTGGATGAAGGCATCGTCAAGGTCTCCGGCCGTGAAGCGTTGGTGCGTATCCACAATACCAACACCAAAAAAATCATTCATGCGCTGTTCAGTGTGGACGACGGCCTGGCTGCGGTCGACGGCGATCTCGCGATCCCCGGCGTGTCGGGCACCGGTTCCCCGGTGAAACTGGAGTTTCGCGATCCGGGTGGCGCGACTACCGGCAAGCTGCTGCCGACCGGTAATGTGGTGGATACGCTTGACGTTCC
>CBHTVL010000275.1:0-4075 GCA_966096475.1 uncultured Burkholderiales bacterium | reverse complement strand
CGGTGGTGTCCGGCATTCTGCGCGGCCTGCTGGATGCGCGCGTCAACGTCGCGACGCGCGGCGGCGACCTCGTTATAGTATGGGCAGGCGCCGGCCAGCCGGTGCTGATGACCGGTCCGGCGGTTACCGTATTCGAAGGCGAAATTGAAATACCCCACTGACCAGCAAGCAAGGAATTTTTACTGATGAATCCCAACGACGTCGCGGCCTACCTGAAAGACAACCCGGACTTTTTCGAGAACTACGCCGACGTGGTTGCCGACGTGATGATTCCGCATCCGCACGGCGGGCGTGCGATCTCCATCAGCGAACGCCAGATCCTGACCCTGCGCGAACGGGCCAAACAGCTCGAAGCGAAACTCAGCGAACTGATCCAGTTCGGCGAGGAAAACGACGTCATCAGTGAAAAAGTGCACCGCCTGTCGCTGGCGATGATCGCCACGCGTGATCTGCCGGCGATGCTGCATGCGGCTGCGTTCAATCTGCGCGAGGATTTCGCCGTACCGCATGTCGCGCTGCGCATCTGGCATGCGGGTGCTCCGGCAGACGCAGCGGAATCCGCCGCTTCCGAAGCCACGCGCGCATTTGCTGCAGGCCTGCAGCATCCGCATTGCGGCCCGCTGGCGATGGCTGATACCGCCGGCCTGTTCGGCGAAGCCGCGCCGCTGCTCAAGTCCTACGCCTATGTGGCGCTCCGCGGAAAGGACACTTTCGGTCTGCTGGCGATGGCCAGCGAAGATGCCCAGCGGTTTTATCCCGAAATGGGCACGCTGTACCTGACGCGCATCGGTGAAGTGGCTGCGGCCTGCCTGTTGCGTTATCTGGAACCGGCGTGACCGCCCGCGGGCGCAAACAACCGCCGGCTGAGCCGGTTTCTGTTTCAGGTCCTGCGCAAAAACTGCTGCAGGGTTATATCGAACACCTGACGCATGAGCGCAGGCTGTCGGCACACACCACCAAGAACTACCATCGCGACATCACGGCCCTGTTGCTGATTGCCGGCGATACGCCGCCGTCGAAACTGACCGCGCACGACATCCGTCGCGCTATTGCCCAACTGCATGGCCGCGGGCTCGACGGTCGCAGCCTCGCGCGCATGCTCTCGGCCTGGCGCGGTTTTTATCACTATCTCGCGCGCGATCATGGTTGCGCGCAAAACCCCTGCATCGGCATTCGCGCGCCGAAAAGCGCCAAGCGCCTGCCCGATGCGCTGTCGCCGGATGATGCGCAGCAACTGGTCGAAGTCAGTGACGACGATGCGCTGGCGGTACGCGACCGGGCGATGCTGGAGTTGTTTTATTCCTCCGGCCTGCGTCTGGCCGAACTGACCAGCCTCGCGCCGGAAGACATCAATTTCGCCGATGCCACGGTGCGGGTCACCGGCAAGGGCGGCAAGACACGTATCGTGCCGGTCGGCAGCCACGCTGCAACGGCGCTGCGCGCCTGGCTGGAGCAGCGCGATGCGCTGCCCGGTGTCGATGCCAATGCACTCTTCGTCAACCGTCAGGGCCGGCGTCTCGGGCCGCGCGCCATACAGTCCCGCGTGCAGCAACGCGGACTGCGCCAGGGCATCGCGGCACGCGTACATCCGCACATGCTGCGTCATTCCTTCGCATCGCATGTGCTGCAATCGAGCAGCGACCTGCGCGCGGTACAGGAAATGCTCGGGCACTCGAGTATTTCAACGACCCAGGTGTATACACAGCTGGATTTCCAGCATCTCGCCAAGATTTACGACGCTGCACATCCGCGGGCGAAGCGGAAAACCTGAAGCTGCAATCGCGGCAGATCGGTCGCATGGGAACACTGACGAAGCACGGCACCGGAGGCGATGAAGCCTACTGGAGCCTTGCGCCGGATGCCCTGCTGACCGCTCAGGGTTCTGCGGCAGCAGGACTTTCCGAGGCTGAAGCTGTTGCGCGGCTTAAAAGCTGCGGGCCCAATTCAGTCGAGTCGCGAGCAGAGATGTCCGCCTTGCGCCTGCTGCTGCGCCAGTTCGCCAGTCCGCTGGTGCTGATCCTGGTGTTCGGCGCCGTGGTTTCGCTGGTGATGCGCGACTGGATCGAGGCGTGGATCATCCTCGCCATCGTGACCGGCAGTTGTCTGCTGGGTTTCTATCAGGAATACCGGGCGTCGACGGCGATCGCTGCGCTGCGCGCGCGACTGGCACTCAAGGTGCGTGTGCGTCGTGACGGTGTCAGTCTGGTCATTGATGCCGCTGCCGTGGTGCCCGGGGATATTGTCGAGCTTGCCGCCGGTAATCTGGTGCCGGTCGATGGCGTCGTGCTCGAGGCACGCGATTTCCTGGTCAGCGAGGCAAGCCTCACCGGAGAATCCTTTCCGGTGGAAAAGCAGCCCGGCATCCTGTCCGCCGCGACTTCGATCCGTGAGCGCAGCAACTGCGTCTTTCTCGGCACGTCGGTGCGCAGCGGCACGGCGTCGGTGCTCACCGTGCATACAGGGCTCGATACCGCCTTCGGCGCCGTGGCAGCCAGCCTTCAGGCACGCGAACCGGAAACCGAGTTCGGTCGCGGCATCCGCAACTTCGGTTACCTGCTGCTGCGCCTGATGGTGGTGATGGTGCTGTTTGTACTGGTCGTCAACCAGATCGAGGGGCGGCCGGTATTCGAGTCGCTGCTGTTTGCCGTGGCGCTGGCGGTGGGTTTGTCGCCGGAGTTGTTGCCGGCGATTGTCAGTGTGACGCTGTCCCACGGCGCACGGGCGATGGCGCGGCGCGGTGTCCTGGTGCGGCGTCTCGAAGCGATTGAAAACCTCGGCAGCATCGATGTGTTGTGCGCCGACAAGACCGGCACCTTGACCTCGGGCGTCATCACGCTCAGTGCGGCGGTTGATCCGGAGGGGGCTGAATCTGCTGCGGTCATGCAACTGGCCTATCTGAATGCGGCGCTGGAAACCGGCATCGAGAATCCGCTGGATGCCGGCATCGTCACCGCGGGAGAACGTACGGCGCTGACTACTGCAGATCATGCCAAGGTCGACGAGATTCCCTATGACTTCATCCGCAAGCGCCTGACCATTGTTGTTGCCCCGGCGGCAACACCGGGTGAACACCTGATCATCACCAAGGGTGCCGTGGCCAATGTGTTGGCGGTATGCACCACCATCGAAGATGAGCGCGGAATGTCAGCGCTGGATGCGTCATGGCGCAGCCGGCTTGAAGACTTTTACCGGGCGAAGAGCGCCGAAGGATTCCGCGTACTGGCAGTGGCGGTCAGGCGCGTGCCGGCACGCGGACATTACGGCCGGGATGACGAAGCCGGGATGTCCTTCGCCGGCTTCCTGCTGTTTTTCGATCCGCCGAAGATCGAGGTGCAAAAAACCATTCTCGATCTCGCCGCGCTCGGCATCAGCACCAAGGTTATTACCGGAGACAACCGTTACGTCTCTGCGCATCTGGCAGCCGCCGTCGGTCTCGATCCGCGCTCGATGCTGACCGGTGCGGAAATCGCGACGATGCGGGATGAAGCGCTGTGGCATCTGGCGCCGCTGACCGCGCTTTTTGTCGAGGTCGATCCGCAGCAGAAGGAGCGGATTGTCATCGCGCTGCAGCGGACCGGGCACGCCGTCGGTTATATGGGTGACGGCATCAACGATGCGCCGGCGATCCGCGCAGCGGATGTCGGCATTTCAGTGGATGGCGCAACGGATGTGGCCCGCGAAAGTGCCGATGTGATCCTGTTGCGTCCCGATCTCGATGCGCTGCGCCGCGGCGTGGAGGACGGGCGTCTGACCTTTGCCAATACCCTCAAGTACATCGCCATCACCACCAGCGCCAACTTCGGCAATATGGTCAGCATGGCGCTGGTGACGCCCTTCCTGCCTTTCCTGCCGCTGGCGGCGAAACAGATCCTGCTCAACAATTTCCTCTCCGATCTGCCGAGCATGGCGATTTCCACGGACAGCGTGGATGCCGCGCAGCTCCGCGAACCGCAACGCTGGAGTGTCAGCGAGGTCCGCCGTTTCATGATCGTGTTCGGCCTGCTCAGCACGGTGTTCGATCTGCTGGCGTTTGTGGTGCTGCTCAAGGTGTTTGACGCCGGCGAAGGTGTTTTTC
>CBHTVL010000274.1:0-4077 GCA_966096475.1 uncultured Burkholderiales bacterium | reverse complement strand
GCGAAGCTGGAGGGCGATTGACCGGAAGCGCGGCATTCCATTGCGGATTCAATGAAAAGAGGGCGACATGAATGATGCATCAAGGGCTCAACTGAGCCCGGAAGTGGTTCTGAACCAGCTGAAAAAACACGGCGTGACCCATGTCGTGTGGCTGCCTGACAGCGAAACCAACTGGCTGTACCTGCTGATGAAGGCCGAGCCGTCGCTGACGCTGGTGGCGGTGCCGCGCGAAGGCCTGGCCTGTTCGGTGGCTGCGGGCCTCGCGGTTGGCGGTGCGGTGCCGGTGGTGCTGATCCAGAACACCGGGCTGATGGAGTCGGGTGATTCCATCCGCGGCTGGCTGTTCGGACTTGAAATCCCGGTGGTGTTTGTTGTCGGCATGCGCGGCTGGACGCGTCACGGCGCGCCCACTGCGGACACCGCTTCGGTTTATACCGAGCCCTTCCTCAATGCCTTCCGCATCAACTATTACCTCGTCGAAAGCGACGCCGATGCCGACCGCATCAGCCTCGCCTTCAATGAAACCAAAAAAACAAAACGTCCGGTGGCGGTGCTCGTCGGCGACGAATACCAGTTCAACGGCTAGGAGCGCACATTACATGTTTCATACCGAAGATTTTCTCAAGGCCTTCCTGCCCCATCGCGGCGATGCCATCGTGGTGCCCGGCCGCGGCGGCAAACACTGGGTCAAGATCAGCGACCAGCCCGACCTCGATCTGCCGATGGGAGATCCGGCAATGGGCGGCCACGCGGCATTTGCCTTCGGCCTGGCGATGGCGCAACCCAAACGCCGGGTGGTGCTGTTTGATTCCGAAGGCGATGTGCAGATGGGTCTGGGCATCCTGCTGACCATTGCCGAGCAGAAGCCGGCGAACTTTTACCATTTCATGCTCGACAACGAGTGTTACGCCACCACCGGCGGTCAGCCGGTGCCGAACGCCAAAAACGTCAACTACGAAATGCTGGCCAAGGGTGCGGGTTATCCGCGCACCTACTCGTTCACTGAACTCGATGCTGCAGTCGCGGCGCTGCCGGAAATTCTCGGCAAACCCGGTCCGGTATTCGTGGCGATGAAGGTCCATGCCGATGTCGAGAACAAACCGATCGGTGAACGGGTGCGCTGGCGCAAGCGGTCCTGGGCCCAGGTGATCGGTGACCTGCAGCGCAAGATCGGCATCGCGGCGTAATCGTCCGTTGCGGCAATCAAACACTTATTCCGGAGCGCCAGAGCATGGATGTCAATGAAGCGCGCATGATGGCCCGTTACGCGCAGTGGTCAAACAAAGTGATGTTTGATGCGGTTGCGGCGTTGCCTGCAGAAGAAATTGCCAGGCCGCGGCCTTCGTTGTTCAAGAACATGGTGCACACCTTGAACCATATCTATGTCATCGACCGCATCTGGCAGGCGCACCTTGAAGGCCGTGATCACGGTTACGAGGCACGCAATACCAAAGACCATCCGCCGCTGCCCGAACTGTGGAGGCTGCAGCAGGAAGTCGATGCCTGGTACGTCGATTGGGCGGAGCGGCAGACGACTGCCGGTCTGGGGGAAACCGTTAATTACATGCTGATCGGCGGCAATCGCGGCGCGATGACGCGCGGTGAGATCCTGCTGCATGTGGTGATGCACACCAATTATCACCGCGGTTATGTCGCGCAGATGATTTATGACATCCCGGGCTGCAGGCCGCCTTCGATGGATCTGCCGGTTTACATGCGCGAAGGCCGTTCCGGCGTTTGACCCTGCCGCGGTCGCGGCGTAGCATGGTTTCGAAGCGACGCTCTTGCGGCGCTTCCGTGAAATCCTGAAGTATTCCGCGATACCCCGGAATTTTTCCGACTGCAGCGCACGGAGGTTCACATGGCCGAACGCACGATCAATGACATCATTGCCGGACAAAAGCTGCTGACCGCACCGGGCAGCATGACCGTGGCCGAAGCCGCGCGGCAGATGAAGCAGCGCAACGTCGGCGCGATGATGGTTGTCGACAACGGCCGCCTGGTCGGCGTCTTCACCGAACGCGACGCGCTGTTTCGCGTGGTCGCTGCCGGACTCGACAGCAAAACCACGCCGTTGAGCGTGGTGATGACCGCCAATCCCAAATGCATCACGCCGGACCAGTCCTTCGCGCATGCGCTGGCGATCATGCATGACGGCCGCTTCCGCCACCTGCCGGTGGTCAAGGACGGCTGGCCCATCGGCATGCTGTCGGTGCGCGATGCGCTGGGGCCGGAGCTCGAGGCTTTTGTCTACGAGCTGCTGCGCCAGGAGCAGGTCAGCCAGATTCTCGCCTAGGCGGGGTTTGATTTGCCGCGTCTTGCGGCGAACAGGCAGTAGAACGCGATCGCCGCCGGTACCACCAGCGATGCAAAAGCGATGCCGTAGCTGCGCGTCAGCGCATAGACGTTGGCGAAAATGATCGGACCGATGAATTTGCCGACGTTGGTGATCACCAGTGAGCCGCTGATCGCCAGACTGACCTGACCCTGCGGTGCCAGCCGTCCGACTTCGGCCAGGATGGCGCCGGGCCAGCAGCCCGAGGTGGCGCCGAGCACGGCAAATAGCAGATAGATCAGCAGCAGCGGCGTTCCGGCATGGATGGCGAGACCGCCCAGCGTGAACACCGTCAGTATCCCGGCATTCCACGCCAGCACGCGCGCGGTGTCGCCGACGCGGTCGGTGATCCAGCCGATCAGCACGCGCCCGGAGGCGCTGGCGATCTGCACCACGGTCAGCACCGTACCCGCCACCACCAGATTCATGCCCAGGGTTTCGACGCAGGCGACCACGGCAAAGGTTGCGGCGCAGAACTGCGCCCACGAAAAGCAGCTGCCGGCGATGGTGATCAGCCGCAGCTCGCGTTGCCGCCAGATCGCAATGGCGCCGGCGAGCGGGTTGGGTGTCACCACCGGTGCGTTGCGATCGCGGTCGTCATCCCATCGGCGGCGGCCGCTTTGCATCAAAAACACCACCCCGAACAGCAGCAGCGCGCTCAGCACCACTGCCCAGCGCCAGCCGGCGTAAATCGCCACTGCCGGTGCAATCAATGCAGCGAGCATGCCGCCGGCAGGAATGCCGGTCTGGTGGATGGAAAACACCGTGCTGCGCCGCTGCGGCGGGGTGTAGCGCATCAGCAGGTGCGAGGCCGACGGCGTGATCATGCCGTAGCCGAGTCCGATCACCAGCGAACCGATGATCAGGAAAACGCTGTAGGGGATCAGCAATACCAGCATGCCGGTGGCGGTCAGCGCATGGCCCAGCTGGTTGGTGCGCGCCGCGCCGTACCGACGCGTGGTGCTGCCGAGCAGTGTCAGCGTCACCACCATGCCGAGGCTGACAAGACTGATCTGGTAACCGATCAGCGAAGGATCAAAGCCGTAATCGCGTGCGACCGCCGGCGCGACCGCCGGCAACACCAGCACCGCCATTGATGCAAAGGAATGTCCCGCCAGCAATGCCGGCAGCAACAGGAACTGCAGCATCTGCCGCTTCAGCTCAGTTCGGGAACCAGGGCAGCTGCGGTTCCTGTCCGGCCGGCAGCGCCTTGCGGCCGACGTTGAGGACCATCGCCAGCATCGCGTAATAACCGGCGATGGCCACGAGTTCGATCACACCCTGTTCGCCGAACACGCCGAGAGCGCGCGCGTAAGTTGCATCGCAGACGCTCTGGTTGTGCAGCACTTCGGTAAGCATGTCGTACAGCGCTTCTTCGTCCGCGGCCATGCCGCTCGGGCGGCGGCCTTCGGCAATGGCCTGCGCGATGGCCGGATTGAGCCCGGCTTTCATCGCGTGTTTGTAATGTGACTGCCATTCATATTGCTGCGTCCAGTGGCGTGCCGCCATCAGCGTCGACATCTCGGCGATGCGCCGGTCGAGCGGGCATTTGAATCGTAGATACTCGCCGACCTGCTGCACGGTGTGCGCGAGGCCGGGGCTGCGCAACAGCGCGAGAAAGGGTCCGCGCACTTCGCCGCGCGGACCGGAGGCAATCGCGGCGGCGACTTTTTTCTGTTCCTCGTTCCATTGTTCGTGCGGGATCGCGGGGAAACGTTCGGGGTGACGGGTGGTCATGGCGG
>CBHTVL010000273.1:0-4081 GCA_966096475.1 uncultured Burkholderiales bacterium | reverse complement strand
AACAAGCTGCAGCCGCTGCCGTTCAGCCGCCCGGTGATTGTTACGCTCAACCCGGTGCGCGAGCCGCGACCCGGTCATGTTATCGAGCGTTATCGCTACGCCCATCCGGTATTTGATCTCGGTGCCGTTGCCGCGCAGGCGCGGCTGCCGCAATTGCAGGGCCGGCATCACACCGGGTATTGCGGTGCCTGGGCCGGTTATGGTTTTCACGAAGACGGTCTCAAGGCCGGCATGGCCGTTGCCGAAGGTCTGGGTGTGACGGCACCCTGGCTTGCCCAAGCTGAAGCATTGAAGGCTGCGGCATGAGCACGACGCTTTCGGGCGCAAGATTGTATTGCGGCGAAGTGTTGCATCGCCGTTTGGCCCCCGCCGTGCACGCCTTCCGTCAGGGCGTGTTTTTTCTGCGTCTGCGTATTGACGGGCCCGGACAGCCGCTGCCGGCACTATGTTCACGCAACCGCTGGAATCTCTGCGGTTTTTACGATGCCGATCATGGTCCGCGCGACGGCAGTCCGCTGGAACCGTGGATCCGCGGTCTCCTTGCCCGTCATGGTCTGGCCTGCGCCGATGGTGCGATCTGGCTGCAGGCGTTCCCGCGAGTGCTCGGTTATGTATTCAACCCGGTCAGCTTCTGGCTGTGCCACGACCGCGCCGGTGCACTGCGCGCCGTGCTCGCGGAAGTCAGCAATACCTTCGGCGAACACCACAACTATCTGGTGGCGCATCACGATGCCCGGCCGATTGCGGCGGGGGACTGGCTGAGTGCCCGCAAGGTCTTTCATGTGTCGCCGTTTTTCCCGGTCAGCGGCGAATACCGTTTCCGCTTTGCCGATCACCCGGAACGCTGCGCCTTCCGTATCGATTACGAAGACGGACAGGGCAACAGCCTTGTTACCAGCGTCAGCGGCGCTGCGCAGGCGGCGACCACGGCGGCCCTGTTGCGCGCTTTTTTCCGTTACCCGTGGATGACGCTGGGCGTGATGCTGCGCATCCATTACCACGCGCTGCGGCTGTGGCTGAAGCGCGTGCCCTTTTTTACCAAACCCCTTCCTCCGGCGGAGGACACCACAAGATGACGACAACCCTCAGCAATCGCGCGCTGTTGCGCGCTGAACCCGCAGCCGCACGCTGGATGTTCAAACTGCTTTCTCAACTGCGCTGCGGCAAGATCACGCTGCACGGTCCTGACGGACGGTCGCAGGAATTTTCCGGGCAGAAGCCCGGTCCCCATGCGTCGCTGACGCTTGCCGACTGGCAGGTGTGCAGCGATATCCTCAGCCGCGGCGATATCGGACTGGCCGAGGCCTACATCGCCGGCCGCGCCAAAACCGATGACCTGACGCAACTGCTGCTGCTCGCGGCGATGAACGAGCAGGCGATTGAAGAGGCCATCCACGGCCGCTGGTGGGCGACGCTGGCTTACCGCCTGCGTCACTGGCTGCGCCCGAACACGCGCAGCGGCAGCCGCAAAAACATCCATGCGCATTACGATCTCGGCAATGATTTCTACCGGTTGTGGCTGGATTCGACGATGACCTATTCATCGGCCTTGTTCGAGGGCGATCTCACACGCAGCCTGGCGGATGCGCAGTCGGCGAAATACGCACGCATTCTGCGGGCGCTTGATGTGCAGCCGGGTCAGCACATTCTTGAAGTCGGCTGCGGCTGGGGCGGCTTTGCCGAACAGGCCGCGCGCGCCGGTTGCCGCGTCACGGGTATCACCATCTCCGCGGCCCAGCTCGAATATGCGCAACGCCGCATCGCTGCCGCCGGCCTTCAGGACAGTGTCGAACTCCGGCTGCAGGATTACCGCGATCTCGACGGGCAGTTTGACCATGTGGTGTCGATCGAAATGTTCGAAGCGGTGGGCGAACGCTACTGGCCGGGTTATTTCAACATGCTGCGTGACCGGCTGAAGCCGGGCGGCCGCGCGCTGGTGCAGAGCATTACCATTGCCGAGGCGAAGTTCGAGCGCTACCGCACGGGTACCGATTTCATCCAGCAATACATCTTCCCCGGCGGCATGCTGCCGTCGCCGCAGCGTTTCGGAGAAGTCGCCGCGGGGCAGGGCATGACCGTCGAAGACATGCATCATTTCGGGCTGGATTACGCCGAGACGCTGCGGCGCTGGCACCAGGTATTTGATTACGCGGCGCCGCAGGTCCGCGAGCAGGGCTTTGACGAACGGTTCATGCGCACCTGGCGTTTTTATCTGGCCTACTGTGAAGCCGGTTTCCGTGCCCGCGCCACCGATGTGGTGCAGGCGGTGCTGGTTCATGCCTAAGTCTGTTTTATTTGCGCTGGCTCTGTGGTTTGCCGTGCCGGCCGCGGCGGTCAACGTTCCGGCAGAACTGCCGCCGGCGGTCTGCAGTGCGCTGGAGACCTGCCGCATGGTCGGCAAGGGGCGGCTGCGCTGGTGGGGCTTCCATGTCTATGACGCCGCCTTGTGGTCGCGCGACGGACGCTGGCAGGCGGATGCGCCTTATGTGCTGGATATTGTCTACGCACGCCAGGCGACCAGCGTACAAATCGCGGAAACCAGCATCGGTGAAATGCGCCGCCTGGGCGCCAGGGATGAAGCCAAGCTGGCGCGCTGGGAGGCGGCGATGCGCAGCACCTTCCCCGATGTGCAGTCCGGCAGCCGGCTGATCGGCGTTTACCGGCCGCAACGCGGTGCGCAGTTTTATTCGGCAACACGGCTGCTGGGTACCATCGACGATCCCGAGTTCGCAAAGCTTTTTTTCGGCATCTGGCTGGATCCGCGTACCCAGAAAACGGAATTGCGCACCGCGCTGCTGGGCGGCAGCGAACGTGCTGACTAAAACCGCATTGGCGGCCTATGCCGCGGTTGCGCTGCCGATCGCCGCGGCGGCTTTGCCGGTGCATGTGCAGGTGCCGAAGTTTTATTCGGCGCTGGGGCTGGATCTGGCGGTGATTGGCGCAGTGCTGCTGGGTGTTCGCCTGCTGGATGCCGTCAGCGATCCCTTGCTCGGTGCGCTGGCGGATCGTGTGCCGCGACGTTATGGCGGACATAAAGCGATGATTGCCGGCGCCGTGCCTTTGCTGGCTGCGGGACTGTGGCTGCTGTTCAACCCGCCGGGCCCGCCGTCGCTGCTGCTGCCCTGGCTGATCACAGCGCTGGTACTCGCCTATTCCGGTTTGAGCGCGGCCAGCATCGGCCATCTGGCGCTGGGCAGTGCGCTGTCGCGCGATTATGCCGAGCGCACCCGGATTACGGCGACCCGCGGCGTTGCCGCGCTGGCCGGCGTGCTTTGTGCGGCGGCGATTCCGGAGTGGCTGGTTCAGCGGCAGGGCGCTGCGGATGGTCTGGCCTTGTTTGCGCTGGGTTATGCGCCGGTCCTGGTGCTGGCTGCAGTCATTACGCTGCGGGCCGGTCCTGCTCCCGCGGCTGATGCGCCGCCCCGTGCCATTTCATTCGCTTCACTGTTTCTGCCTCTGCGCAATCCGCGGTTCCGGCGGCTGGCGCTGGTGTTCCTGATCAATGGCGTGGCCGCGGCGGTGCCGGCGACGCTGCTGCTGTTTTTTGCCGCCGATGTTCTGCAGCGTGCCGATCTGACACCGTTGTTTTTGCTGTTGTATTTCATCGCCGGTGCTGCGGGGATGCCGTTCTGGGTAAACCTTGCCGCCCGCGCCGGCAAGGTTCGCGCCTGGCTGCTGGCGATGGTGATGGCCGTGGCGGCGTTTGTCTGGGCGGGGTTTCTCGGAGCCGGTGACGCTGCCGCATTTGCCGCAGTGTGCGTGCTGTCCGGTTTTGCTTTCGGCGCGGATCTCGCGCTGCCGGCTTCGCTGCTCGCCGACCTGATTGATGACGACGAGGATGCCTGCGGGCGTCCCGACGGCGCCTACTTCGGGCTGTGGCATCTGCTGGAAAAACTGGCGCTGGCACTGGCCGCCGGCATCACATTGCCCTTGCTGCAATGGCTGGGTTACCAGCCAGGTGCGGCGGCGGGTGCGGGATCGGCACTGTCGCTGGTCTACGCCTTGCTGCCCTGTGTGATCAAGCTGTCGGCGGCGGCAGTGCTGGCTTTTTCCGCAGCCAGACGATCGCGCTCGCGGCGGC
>CBHTVL010000272.1:0-4089 GCA_966096475.1 uncultured Burkholderiales bacterium | reverse complement strand
CACCTACGTCGAGCACCTGAAAAAAGGCGAACTGGCCTATCAGGTTTGCAAGGACAGCAACAAACCGTTTTTCTATCCGCGCGCGATCGTGCCGGAAACCGGCAGCACCAACATCGAATGGCGTGTTTCCAAGGGCCTCGGCACGGTCTATACGACCACCGTCGTGCACTACAAAGGCGAAGCGCCGCTGAACGTGGCGATGATCGACATGGACGAAGGCTACCGGCTGATGAGCCGCGTCGAAGGCATCGATGCGATGGACGTCAAGATCGGCATGCGCGTCAAGGTCAAGGTCGTTCCCGGTGACGAGAAGACCCTGCCCTTCCCTGTATTCACCCCCGCGGGAGACGCGAAATGACCAACACGCTCAAACGCGGCAGCATTGCAGTAGTCGGCGCGGCCGAGTCCGATCTGGGCCAGGTTGCACAGCACACCACGCCCGTAGACCTGATGGCACAGGCGACGATGCGCGCCCTCGACGACTGCGGTCTTACCCTGAAAGACGTCGACGGCCTGTTTGTCGCCGCCACCCAGGTCCGCATGGGCCCGATGCAGCTGGCCGAATATCTGCGCATCAAGCCGAAAGTGTTCGACGGCACACAGATCGGCGGCTCATCCTTCATGTCGCACCTTGCCCACGCGCAGGCCGCCATCGAGCTGGGCCTTTGCGAAGTTGCGGTGATCGCCTACGGCAGCACGCAACGCTCGGTCTCGCGCGCCGCCGCCAGCCCGCGCGAATTCAATCCCTTTGAGACGCCGTACCGGCCGATCCTGCCGATCAGCGCCTACGCGATGGCCGCTGCACGCCACATGCATCAATACGGCACCACCCGCGAACACCTGGCTGAAGTTGCCGTCGCCGCCCGCAAATGGGCGCTGATGAACCCGAAAGCCTGGGAAAAAGAACCGCTGACCATCGAACAGGCGCTCAATGCGCGCATGGTGTCCTACCCCTTCACCGTACGCGACTGCTGCCTGGTCGTGGACGGCGGCGGCGCCATCGTGCTGACTTCGGCTGCCCGCGCCAAGACGCTGAAGAAAAAACCGGTCTATGTGCTGGGTGTCGGCGAAACGCTGTCGCACGCCAATATTTCCAGCATGCCCGACTTCACCGTCACCGGCGCCGCAATCTCCGGCCCGCAGGCCTTCAAGATGGCCGGTGTGACGCAGAAAGACGTCAAGATGCTGTCGCTGTATGACGCCTTTACCATCACGCCGATCCTGTTCCTCGAAGACCTCGGCTTCGTACCCAAAGGCGAAGGCGGCCGTTTTGTCGCCAATGGCGGCATCGCCCCCGGCGGCAAACTCGCGGTCAACACTTCCGGCGGCGGCCTGTCGTACTGCCACCCCGGCATGTACGGCCTGCTGGTGATGATCGAAGCCGTGCGCCAGGTTCGCGGCGAATGCGGCGAACGCCAGGTCAAGGGCTGCGATGTTTCGCTCGCCCACGGCAATGGCGGCGTCATGTCCAGCCAGTGCACGGTTATATTTGGCTCCGAAAATACGCTGTAATGAGCACACTGTAATAACAAGCAGCAAGTCATACCCGGATGCAGGCTTTAAACCTGCATCCGGTTTTTTCACTGCCGGAGGAGACCGTTCGTGAAACTTGAACTGTATTACGCACCCAAGACCTGCGCACTGGTGCCCTATGTCACCCTCACCGAAGCCGGTGCCGACTTCACCGTGCACAACATGAATTCCCGTTCCGGTGCGCTGAAGACCCCGGAATATCTCAGGCTCAACCCCAAACACAAGGTTCCCGTGCTGGTCATCGACGGCGAGCCATTGACTGAAAACGTCGCCATCCAGATTTTCATCAACCGCAGCTTCCCGCAGGCGAAACTGCTGCCGCAGGATCCGAAACAGGAGATCAAGGCGATCTCGCTGATGGCCTGGTTCGCTTCCACCATCCACCCGCACCTGACGCCGAATGCGCGCCCAGAGAACTACTGCGACCTGCCGGGCAGCGCCGATGCCGTCAAACGCGTTGGCAACAAAATGCTGTTCGAGGATTTCAGGATTGCCGAAGGTCTGCTCGCCGGCCGCGAATTCTTTTTTGACCACTTCACGGCGCCCGATGCCTATTTTTTCTGGTGTTTCCGCCGCGCAATCACCTTCAAGCTTGATTTGTCGCCCTTCCCGAACTGCAGGGCTTTTGTCGAACGCCTGCAGCAACGCCCCAGCCTGCAGAAAGTACTGGCCCATGAACAGGCGGTTGAAGCCGAGTTCACCCGCACTGCCCAACCCCTGAATTGAAATTCAATATGCAAATCAAAATCCTGACCTCCAACAGCACGCTGCCGGTATTGAACGCGCTGATCCCCGCCTATGAAAAAAGCAGCGGCAATACCGTGACGATCAGCGCCGATTCCGCCAAGGCCATGGTCGCCCGCATCCGCGGCGGCGAAACCGGCGATGTACTGGTGCTCGGCAACGGCGCGGTCAAGGAACTCACGGAAGCCGGCTTCATCAACGGCGCCACCCGCCGCGGTTTTGCCCGCGCCATCGTCGGCGTCGGCGTGCGCAGCGGCACGCCGCATCCGGACATCAGCTCGGTCGATGCCTTCCGCAAAACACTGCTCGCCGCCCGCGCAATCGCCCACACCGTACACGGCGCCAGCGGCATGTACATTCCGGCGCTGATCGAAAAACTCGGCATCACCGCCGAAATGAAAGCCAAAACCGTCACCCGTCCCGGCGGTTATATCGGCAAGGTGGTGGTTGCCGGTGAAGCCGACATCGCCCTGCAGCAGATTCCGGAACTGCTCGCCGTGCCCGGTCTGGACTGTGTCGGCCCGGTGCCCGACGCCGTGCAGAAATCCTTCGAGACGTCGATCGCATTGTTCAGCAGCAGCACACAGGCTGCGGCCGCGCAGGCCATGGCCGACTTTTTCGCCAACCCGGTCAACACGCCGCTGTTCCGCGAAAAAGGTCTGGAGCACGTCACGCAATAAGTCACGTATTAATCCGGTCACGAAGCCGCGAGGAGCCTGCAATGACACTGAAATCCCTGCACATGGTCGCGGTACTGTCCGCAGCAGCTGTTCTGTCTGTACTGCCGGCAATCGCCGCCGACAGTTATCCGACAAAACCGATCCGCTTTATCGTGCCTTATCCGCCCGGCGGCACCACCGACCTCGTCGCACGCGGCATTGCCGGAAAACTGGCTGAAAAATACGGTCAGCAGGTCGTGATCGACAACCGCGGCGGTGCCAGCACCATCATCGGCACCGACCTGATGGCCAAGGCCGCGCCCGACGGTTACACCTTCGGCCTGATCACCCAGACCTCGATGTCGATCAATCCCAACGTGGTGCCGAAACTGCCCTACAACACCGAGCGCGATCTGGCACCGATCACCCAGGTGGTCTATTTTCCCTATGTCATCGCCGCGCATCCCTCGACATCGTTCAACACCTTCAAGGAAATGGTCGCGCTGGCCAAAGCCAAACCGGGAACCATCACCTACGGCACCCCGGGAACGGCATCCACCAACCACCTCGGCGGCGCACAACTGGAACAACTGATCGGCGCAAAACTGCTGCATGTGCCGTTCAAGGGTGCGGGCCCCGCCATTACCGCGGCACTCGGTGGTCAGGTGCAGACAGTGATTACCGGCGCAGCAACCGTCATCCCGCAAGCCAGGGCCGGAAAGCTCAAGGTCATCGCTTTCGCTGCTGAAAAACGCCACCCGAACTGGCCCGATATTCCGTCCACCGGCGAAGCCGGCCTGAAAGGTTATGAAGCCGGCACCTGGTTCGGCACCGTCACCCGCACCGGCGTAGCCAAATCCATCATCCACAATCTCAACAGGGAAATCATCGCGGCACTGAATACCGCTGAACTCAAAACCAGCCTGACCGGCGCCGGTTTCGACATTCGCACCCAATCGCCGGAAGAATTCGGTCAATACATGGCCGCAGACCGCGCACTGATCGGCAAAATCATCAAGACGGCGAACATTACTCTCGATTGATTTTGATCAAGCTTTTCCTGGACAAAGGGGCTGCGGCCCCTTTTGCGTTTCGGGGGCCGGAGTATCATCTTCCTGTCATGGATAAATCTGCAAAAACACCCGCCTCCAAT
>CBHTVL010000271.1:0-4090 GCA_966096475.1 uncultured Burkholderiales bacterium | reverse complement strand
TCAATGCCGCCGGTCAGCGGATAGTTGCGGATGATTTTTCCGCCGGCGCCGGTGGCAGCCAATGCGTCCTTGAAATTGACGCTGGAAAACGCGGTCTGGAAAACCACTTCGCCGCGACCGATATCCGCAGTCGGCACATCAACGACACGGCCTTCTATCTTGTTGTTTTCATTTAATATTCTATAGGCTTTGCAGTGTTCCATGACGTCCTCACGGCAGATGGGGTTGAGCGAGGTACTGGTGTGTCTGCATTTCCGTCAGGCGGCGGGCCACCCGCGGTTTTAAATAAGCATTCAAGTGCGCCTGAAATCCGTCACTGTCAGTAGCTGCTGCAACCAGATCGTCGACCGGCACGGCAGCACCCAGCATCAACTTCACACGTCGATCATAGAACTCATCGACCAGCCACACAAACCGCCGCAGCATGTCGCTGTCATCCGGCGTAAAACACGGCACCGCCGAGATCAGCACCGTGTGATAACGGCGGGATAGCTCGATGTAGTCGGGTTTCCCGCGCGGACCTGCGCAAAGTTCTTCAAAATCAAACCAGGCGATGCCCGGCGCCTGACGCCGCACCCGGATCAGCCGGTCTTCAATGTCCAGGGGCGCATTGTCTTCGCCGCCGCCGGAGATATGCGTGAAGGCCTCATCGAGATGCCGGTCAGCATCGGGGCCGATATGGTAGGTGCCCGCCTTCTCCAGCTCGCGCAGGCGGTAATCGGTGCCGGCATCAACATTGACGACAGTCATACGCTCCAGAATCAGGTCAATCGCCGGCAGGAACTGTACACGCTGCAGACCGTGCTGATACAACTCGGTCGGCGCGAAATTGGAGGTCGTCAGCAGCACCACGCCTTCACTCATCAAGCCTTCGAGCAAACGCCGCATCAGCATCGCATCCGTGATGTCGGTGACATGGAATTCATCGAGGCAAAGGATCTGTGCTTCGGCTGCGATATCGCGGGCAATCAGCGACATCGGATCGGCCTGCCCCTGATGCCGGCTCAAACCCTTGTGGATTTCCTGCATGAAGCGGTGGAAATGCACACGCTTCTTGGTGACATCGGGAACGAAGGCAAAAAAGCTGTCCATCAGGAAGCTTTTGCCGCGACCGACACCACCCCACAGATAAACACCGCGGATGATGCGGCTGCGATTGAGAAAACTCAGCAGGCCGCGGCGCTGCTGGCGGTGATTGAGGTCTTCGTGCACCCGCTGCAGTTCGCGTGCAGCGACCTGCTGGGCATCGTCAGGGACGAAACCGTGCCCGGCGGCACGGTCCCGCAGGAACTGGACGAAATCGGCAGACAAAGGTGAACCGGAACCGCGATTACAGGTTCAGCGTCCTGTTGTCGACAGCCAGCGCCGCTTCCTTCATCGCTTCCGACAGCGAAGGATGGGCATGACAGATCATCGCAATGTCTTCCGACGCCGCGCCGAATTCCATCGCCACCACGGCTTCGGCGATCAGCTCGGAGGCCATCGGTCCGATGATGTGCACACCAAGGATGCGATCGGTGCGTTCATCCGCCAGGAATTTGACGAAACCGGTGGTATCACCCAACGCACGGGCACGACCATTGGCCATGAAGGGGAAGGAACCGGAACGGTATTTGACGCCTTCCTGTTTCAACTGCTGTTCGGTTTTGCCGACCCAGGCGATTTCCGGCGAGGTGTAGATCACCCATGGCACGGTATTGAAATCGACATGGCCGTGTTTGCCGGCAATGCGCTCGGCCACGGCAACACCCTCTTCTTCGGCCTTGTGCGCGAGCATCGGGCCGCGCACCACGTCGCCCACCGCCCACACCGTCTGCAGATTGGTTTTGCAATCACCGTCGACAGCGATAAAGCCGCGCTCATCGAGCTTCAGGCCAACCGCATTGCCGTTGAGACCCTGCGTATTCGGCACGCGACCGATGGAGACAATCAGCTTGTCCACAACCAGCGTCTGGGCTGCGCCCGCGCTGTCGGTGTATTCCACCGTGACGTTTTTCTTCGCTGTGATCTTGCCGACTTTGACGCCGGTGTGAATGGCCAGCCCCTGCTTGGTGAAGACCTTCTGCGCTTCCTTGGCAACCTGCTCGTCGACAGCACCGAGAAACGCCGGCAAGGCTTCGAGCACCGTAACTTCAGCGCCGAGACGGCGCCACACGCTGCCCATTTCCAGACCGATGACGCCGGCGCCGATCACGCCCAGCTTTTTCGGGGTTTCAGCAATCGCCAGCGCGCCGGCGTTGTCGAGAATCAGCTTGTTGTCAAAAGGCACTTCCGGCAGTGCACGCGGATTGGAACCCGTCGCGATGATCACGTGTTTGGCGGTCAGCACGTCAGCCGTTTTGCCCGACACCTGGATCTGCCAGGCACCGGCGGCACCGCCAGCAAAAGCGCCCTTGCCGTGGAAAAACGTGACCTTGTTTTTCTTGAACAGGTAGAGGATGCCTTCGTTGTTCTGTTTGACGACCTTGTCCTTGCGTTTGAGCATCTGGCCGACGTCCATGGCCAGTCCCTTGACCTGGATGCCATGGTCGGCAAAGGCGTGGCTGGCATGGTCGAAATTTTCCGAGGACTGCAGCAGCGCCTTCGACGGAATGCAACCGACGTTGGTACAGGTGCCGCCGAGTGCGGGCTTGCCGTCCGGGGTGCTCCACTCGTCGATGCAGGCGACCTGCATGCCGAGCTGCGCAGCACGGATCGCTGCAATGTATCCGCCGGGACCGGCGCCGATGACTACGACGTCAAATGATTTGGCCATGATCGGTAAACCGTATGTTGTATTGATAGCGTTTGAAAACGTGAACGGCGGCCGCGCTGTTGCGCCGCACCGCCGTTATGCCTTTGAAAATCAGATATCGAGCAGCAGACGCGCCGGATCTTCCAGCGCTTCTTTCATCGCCACCAGTGCCAGCACCGCTTCGCGGCCGTCAATGATGCGGTGATCATAGGACAGCGCGAGGTAGTTCATCGGCCGGATCACGACCTGGCCGTTTTCCGCCACCGGACGATCCTTGGTTGCATGCACGCCGAGAATGGCGCTCTGCGGCGGATTGATGATCGGCGTCGACAGCATTGAACCGAAGGTGCCGCCGTTTGAAATCGAGAAAGTGCCGCCGGTGAGTTCCTCAATGGTCAGCTTGCCGTCCTGGGCGCGCTTGCCGAACTCGGCAATCTGTTTCTCGATGTCAGCAAGGCTCATCTGGTCGCAATTGCGCAGGATGGGCACCACCAGACCGCGCGGGCTGCCCACCGCAATGCCGATATCGAAGTAACCGTGATAAACGATGTCGTTGCCGTCGATCGAGGCATTCACCACCGGATATTTTTTCAGCGCGTGAACAGCCGCTTTGACGAAGAACGACATAAAGCCCAGCTTGACGCCGTGCTCCTTCTCGAACTTATCCTTGTATTTGGCGCGCATGTCCATCACCGGCTGCATATTGACCTCGTTGAACGTGGTCAGAATGGCGGCGGTGGATTGCGACTGCACCAGGCGCTCGGCGATACGGGCGCGCAGGCGCGACATCGGCACGCGCTGCTCAGGACGATCACCCAGATCTCCCATATCGACAGCAGGCATGGCACGCGCCGGTGCCGGGGCAGCTGCAGGGGCTTTGCTGCCGCCCTGCGCGGCCTGGATGACGTCGCCCTTGGTGACGCGACCGCCGCGGCCGGTGCCGCTGAGAGAACCGGTATCGATGTTCTTTTCAGCCGCCATTTTCTGCGCTGAAGGCATCGCCGGCGAACCCGCAGCGGCTTTAGCCGGTGCAGCCGCAGGTGCCGCTGCTGCGGCAGGCGCTGCCTCGGCCTTGCCGGCTTCGGGCTTGGCTTCGGTATCGATAGTGGCAATGATTTCGTTGCTGGTCACCGTGCCGCCGTCGGCTTTGACGATCTTCACCAGCACGCCGGCCTGCGGCGCCGGGGTCTCAAGCACGACCTTGTCGGTCTCGATATCCACCAGATTCTCGTCACGTTTGACGTATTCGCCGGCCTTCTTGTGCCACGACACGAGCGTCGCCTCAGCGACGGACTCCGAGAGCTGGGGCACTTTCACATCAACGAGCATGATTACTCCGTAAACCTATGATATAAT
>CBHTVL010000270.1:0-4128 GCA_966096475.1 uncultured Burkholderiales bacterium | reverse complement strand
TGCGCATGAACCGCTGGCAATGCAACAGCTGCCATGTGCCGCAGGTCGATGCCAAGCCGCTGGTCGAAAACAGTTTCCAGGGCCGCGGCGCCCGCTGAACGGGCGCATCGCGATCAGGGTGCCGGCGGGGGTGCAGCCGGCGCTGGCGCCGGAGTAGGCGCCGGAGCTGCATCGGGCGTTGCCGGCTGGGGTGGCGTTGCGGCCGGTTTGGCCGGCGGCCGTGCGCCAGGGACGCTACGCGGATAACCGGCGCCGTCGAGTGCGGCATCCCAGGTTTCTTCGTGGTAACCCCTCAGCGCTTCGCGGCCGACAAACAGCAGGGGTACTTCAAGCCGGCCGTTGGTGAGTTTCTTGTAAGCCTCGATATCGTCCTGCGGATTTTTTTCGGTGTAGGGCAGTCCGCGGCGGTTGAGATGGGCACGCGCCTTGCTGCAGCTCTCCCCGCAATCGGTCACATAAAAGGTCAGGGGGAAGTCGCGCATCGCGCGCTGGACGCTGAAAGGCAGTTCGTTGGTTTCGATGACGCTGCCGCCAACGCTGCGCCGTTCCACTTTCTTGGCATTGGCCGGCGGCGGCGTGTCACGCCATTCGACACGGCCCTTGTCATCAACCCAGCGATAGAGCTGCGCAGCCTGCACGGTTCCGGCAGCCAGCAGCACCGCCATCAGAAAAACGATCCTGTTCATCAGCACACCTCGCAAGTTTGCACGCAGCCCAGGTATCAGCAGCAGGACTGAATGATACCGCGTTGCCCTGTTTATGCGGCCTGCGCCATGCCGTTGTGGCGGAGCAGCGCGTCGATATTCGGCGCCCGCCCGCGGAAGGCCACAAATGATTCCAGCGCCGGACGGCTGCCGCCGACGGCCAGCACTTCGTTCCAGAAGCGCATGCCGGTGGCCGGGTCGAGAACGCCGTTTTCCTCAAACAGGCTGTAGGCGTCGGCCGAAAGCACTTCCGCCCACTTGTAGCTGTAATAACCCGCGGCATAACCGCCGGCAAAGATATGCGAGAAATTGTTGGGGAAGCGGTTGTAATCCGGCGGGAACAGCACGGCCACTTCGCGGCGCACTTCATTCAGCAGCTGTTGCGCGGTCTGCGTGCCGGTCGGATCAAAGTCGTAATGCAGCCGCAGGTCGAACAGCGAGAACTCGATCTGGCGCACGGTCTGCAGGCCGCTTTGGAAATTTTTTGCGGAAATCATCTTGTCGAACAGCGCGCGCGGCAGCGGCTGGCCGGTATCGGCATGACGCGTCATCGGCTGCACGACATCCCATTCCCAGCAGAAATTCTCCATGAACTGGCTGGGCAGCTCGACAGCATCCCATTCGACGCCGTTGATGCCGGAAACACCGAGGTAATCGACACGGGTCAGCAGATGATGCAGGCCGTGGCCGAGTTCATGGAACAGCGTGATCACTTCGTCATGGGTGAACAGCGCGGGTTTGCCGCCGACGGAGGGTGAAAAATTGCAGTTGAGATAGGCCACCGGCGCCTGCGTGCCCTTGGGCGTGCTGCGGCGGGTGATGGCATCGTCCATCCACGCACCGCCGCGTTTACTGTTGCGGGCGTAGAGATCGAGATAGAACTGGCCGACCAGTTCACCCTTGCGATCCCGGATCGAAAAGAATTTGACGTCGGCATGCCACTGCGGGGCTTCGGTCGGGGTAATGGTCAGCCCGTACAGCGTTTCGATCAGCTTGAACATGCCGGGCAGCACGGTGGTTTCCGGGAAATACTGCTTCACTTCGTTTTCCGAGAAGGCATAACGGGCGGCACGCAGTTTTTCCGCGGCGTACGGCACATCCCAGGCATCCAGCGTCTGCATGCCCAGTTCCTTACGCGCGAATTCCTGCAGTTCGGCGAGGTCGCGTTCGGCATAGGGTTTGGCGCGTGCCGCCAGTTCGCGCAGGAACTCCAGCACCTGCGCCGGCGTCTCCGCCATTTTCGGTTCGAGCGAATATTCGGCGTAACTACCGAAGCCGAGCAGCTGCGCCATTTCCCGGCGCAGCCTGACGATGTCGGCAATCAGCGGCGTGTTGTCGAGTTTGGCGTCGCCGAACTCGGAGGCGCGCGTCACGTAGGCGTGGTACAGGCGTTCGCGCAGCGCGCGGTCGTCGGCGTACTGGATCACCGGCATGTACGACGGCGCATGCAGCGTGAATTTCCAGCCGTCCTTGCCGTCTGCCGCCGCCGCTTCACGGGCCGCTTCTTTCGCATCGTCCGGCAGTCCTGCAAGACCGGCTTCATCGGTGACAATGTGCGACCAGGCATTGGTGGCATCGAGCAGGTTGTCGCTGAAGCGTGAACCCAGCATCGAAAGCTGGTCGCGGATCTCGGTGTAACGCGGGCGCTGGTCTGCACGCAGTTCGGCGCCGCCGAGACGGAAATCGCGCACTTCGTTGTCGACGATTTTTTTCTGTGCGGTACTGAGGCGGGCGTAAGCCGGGCCGGCACGCAGCGCCTTGAATTTGGCGTAAAGGCCTTCATGCTGACCGAGCTCGGTGTAGTACTGGGTGATTTTCGGCAGCGATGCGTTGTAGGCCTCGCGCAGTTCCGCGCTGTTGACCACGGCGTTGAGATGGCCGACCTGACCCCAGGCGCGGTGCAGGCGTTCGTTGGCGTCTTCCAGCGGGCCGACAAAGTTGTCCCAGTCCGGCGCCGACGGGTCGGCGGCAACGCGGGCAATCAATGCGCGGTTTTCGCTGAGCAACTGTTCAACGGCCGGCGCGACATCGGCAGGTTTGAAATCGGAAAAGCGGGGCAGCCCCGAGAAATCGAGTAAAGGATTCATGGATGATTTTCTGTTGGAAGCCGGATGGCCGGTTCGACCACGGGAAACACGCTTAGTTTAACAGCAGGGCGCGGGGTCAGGCTGCGCCGGAAGATATAACTTATTGATTTTAAAGTTATTTCTTTTCGTAAACCAGATTGCCGCTGACCAGGGTGTGGGTCACGCGACCGCGCATCTCAAATCCGGAGAAGGGCGTGTTCTTGCCCAGGCTGAACAGCGCCGAAGGTTCGACGCGCCAGTAGGCTTCCGGATCAAAAACGCAGACGTCCGCAGTCGCGCCTGTCGCCAGATGACCGGCATCGATGCCGAGGATGGACGCGGGTTTGGCGGTGATACGGTCAATGGCGACGGACAGTCCGAGCGACGATTCGCTCGCCCACTTCAGTGCCAGCGGCAGCAGCAGTTCAACACCGGTTGCGCCGGGTTCGGCTTCGGAGAAGGGCAGTTGTTTGGCGTCTTCGTCCACCGGCGTATGGTCGGAACACAGCGCGTCAATCGTGCCGTCGGCGAGTCCGGCGCGCAGCGCGTCGCGGTCACGCTGGCTGCGCAGCGGCGGCGTCAGATTGCAGTTCGGATCAAAGTAGCCGATGTCCATTTCCGACAGATGGGCGTGATGGATGCCGATGTCGCAGGTCACGCGCAGGCCGCGGGCGCGGGCATCGCGGACCATCGCAACACCTTCCGCTGATGACAGGCGTGCAATGTGTACACGGGCGCCGGTTTCACGCGCCATGATCAGTATGGTCGACAGCGCAACGGTTTCGGCGGTGACCGGAATCGCCGGCAGGCCGAGACGGGTCGAGACTTCGCCTTCATGGGCCACGCCGTGTTTCGCCAGTGCGGGATCCTGCGCGCGCAACCATACCGGGAAGTCGAAAGTCGCCGCGTACTGCAGCGCATGCATCAGCACCTGGGTGTCGGCGAGCGGCGCTTCGGCCTGCGAGAACGCAACGCAGCCGGCATCGCGCAGTTCGGCCATCTCGGTGAGATTTGTGCCCTTGAGCGCGGTGGTCAGTGCGCCGATCGGGTAGACATGCGCCTGATTCAGATTCTTGGCGCTGAACTTGAGCATTTCCACCAGACCCGGTTCGTCGAGCGGCGGGTCGGTGTCGGGCGGGCAGGCCAGGCTGGTGACGCCGCCGGCAATCGCCGCTTTCATTTCGGTTTCGAGCGTTGCGAGATATTCGAAGCCCGGCTCGCGCAGACGCACGGCGAGATCGACCAGACCGGGGCAGACCACGTGGCCGGTGGCGTCGATGACGCGGTTGGCGGTGAATCCCGCCGGTGCGTCGCCGATGGCGACGATTTTGCCTGCGGCGACGAACACGTCGCGTTTG
>CBHTVL010000269.1:0-4132 GCA_966096475.1 uncultured Burkholderiales bacterium | reverse complement strand
CGCCCTGCTTCAGTTTTCTGCCGATCACGGGCGTATCAACAAAAACAACATCACCCAGCTGCACCTGCGCGTGATCGGTGATGCCGACGGAAACAAGTCCGTCGCTTTCGCTTTTCGCCCACTGATGCGTGGCGCTGTATTTCAGGTGCTCCGGTGTACTCATTGCCACTCCATTATCAGATTCATTCCGTTGCGCAGACGCCGCTCAACGCAGCGGCGCCGCCAGCACCGCAAGGCGGAAACCCGCGGCGCCCAGATTGCCCGTTTCCAGCGCCAGACGCACGGTCATTTCCGCATTGGCGGCAATACCCGCGCCGATATCGCGGCCGGTGCCGATATATTCCGCAGGCAGGAAAATCCGCCGCGCCAGGGTATGGTCGTTGACGTTGGTCAGCACCAGATCCAGCGCCGGATAAGCAACATCATGTCCGGCATGATTGCGCAGCGTCGCGGTCAGCTGGATGCGGTTGGGATTCGCAGGATCAATCACCTGCAGATCCGAAGCTTCGATCAGGATCGATTGCGGCCGCTGCGGCAACGCCACGACGCAAGCCGCTTTCTCGCACAACCAGACCAAGCCCTGCTTGGCCAGCGGAAAGCGTGCCGCTACTTCACTGCGGTAAAAAAATGTCGCCTGCGCCGCCAGCACAACGCCGAGCAACACGGCGGCCACCCGCAAACGACGCTGCGGCAGGACGGCACCGGTTTCCGGTGCATGGGTAAACGGATTGTCGGCATCCGGCGCTGACTCCGGTACCGTCACCTCAGGGGCGACTTCTTCAGGCGGTGACAGTTCCACATCCGCCGCCGCCGGTTCGACCGGCGCTGACTGTTCGGACTGTGGTTCAGCAAAAGGATCAAATCCCGGATCGCTGACGGGCATTGGTTCCGGTGACGCCGAAGGCAATTCAGCGGCAGGCTCCGTTGTCATCGAAACCGGATCAGATGTGACCACCGACTGAAATATTGGTACGGCGGATTCGCCTGCTGCCGCCGGTTGTTCGCGCAGCGGCGCGGTTGCCGCTTCGGGCGAGGCCGCTGCGGGTTCCGGCGCCAGCGCCGCCAGCGCATCAAAAACCTGCATGCAACGGCCGCAACGCACCTGCCCGGCGTGCGCCTGCAGTTGCGCAGTGGTCACACGGAATACCGTCTGGCAATGCGCGCAGCGCGTGGTCAGGGACGAAGCAGTCATCAGATGGGGCGGAATCCGGCCGGCAAAGCTTGCATGCGCACAATGATACCCAAGGCAGCGCCGGTATAGACGCTGCGACGGCAAAAGTCGCGACTAACGGCGGCGGCCGGTCAGCAACACCCAGCCCTCATCGGTGGCGGCGCGCGTCATGTCGAATGCCGGCGCATAGGCGTCCATTACCGCATCCGCCTGCTCGACAAGAATGCCCGAGAGGGCGATCTGGCCATCGGGCCGGGTCAGCCGCGCCAGCAACGGCGCCAGCACGGTCAGCGGATTGGCCAGAATGTTGGCAACAACAATCTGCGCCGGGCCGGCAACATCCTCCTCGGCAGTCGCCCAGGTGATTTCAACGCCGTTCTGTTGCGCGTTCTGCTGCGCCGCCTGAACCGCCTGCGGATCGATGTCGACGCCGCAGGCGCGCGCCGCGCCGAGTTTCATCGCGGCAATAGCCCGGATGCCGGAGCCGCAGCCGTACTCCAGCACATCGGCTTGCGGCGTGACCGTCTCCGCCAGCCAGCGCAGGCACAGTCGCGTGGTCGGATGCGCACCGGTGCCGAAAGCCACGCCCGGATCCAGCGCGATATTGATGGCTTCGGGATCAGGCGGGGTATGCCAG
This sequence comes from uncultured Burkholderiales bacterium, assembly GCA_966096475.1. GTDB lineage: Bacteria > Pseudomonadota > Gammaproteobacteria > Burkholderiales > SG8-41. The sequence goes on along the minus strand of CBHTVL010000269.1, from coordinate 2,324 downwards.
CTCGGTACGATCCACAGCCGCGGTGTAATCTTGATCGGATTGAACTGGCTCTGCGTCAGCCGCACCCAGTCGGCATCCTCAACCCGTTCGATGCGAAACGCCTCTGTCGCGGCAAGACCGGCTGCGGCCAGCGCCTCGGGCACCAATTCATAAAGATCGGCATCAACCGCAAACAGCGCGCCAACGCGATTACTGCGCCAGCCGGCGGCCGGCGCTTCGCCGGGTTCGGCGAAGATGGGCCGCTCCTCATCGGTTCCGGCGGCGGCGTCCTGCACATCCACCGCCAGTGCGCCGACCTCCATCAGCGCATCGCTGAGAATTTCGACCGATTCCTCGGCAGTCTCGATGATCGCGCAAAGCCAGGGCATTGTTGCTCCTTTGCGCCCGCGCTATTCCGCGCGGGTCAGCTTGGCGAGGCGTTCTTCGAGGTAATGGATGCTGGTGCCGCCGCGGCGGAATGCGGTATCGCTCATCAGTTCCTGGTGCAGCGGCAGATTGGTCTTGATGCCCTCGATGACGGTTTCCGACAGGGCGATATGCATCTTCGCAATCGCCTGTTCACGCGTATCGCCGTAGGTGATGATCTTGCCGAGCAGCGAATCATAATTCGGCGGCACAAAATAACCGCTGTAGGCATGCGAATCGACACGCACGCCGGGTCCGCCGGGCATATGCAGCGAAGTGATGCGCCCCGGCGAGGGTGTGAATTTGTGCGGGTCTTCGGCATTGATGCGGCATTCAATGGCGTGGCCTTTGATGACCACATCCTTCTGCCGGATCAGCATTTTTTCACCGGCGGCAATGCGGATCTGCATCTGCACCAGATCCAGCCCGGTCACACATTCGGTCACCGGATGCTCCACCTGCAGGCGGGTATTCATCTCGATGAAATAAAACTCGCCGCCCTCGTAGAGGAATTCAAAAGTGCCGGCGCCCTGATAACCGATTTTGCGGCAGGCCTCGGCACAACGTTCGCCGACCTTGGCGCGCGCACGCGCATCCAGCAGCGGCGCCGGCGCCTCTTCGATGATTTTCTGGTGACGGCGCTGCATTGAGCAGTCACGGTCGCCGAGGTACAGCGCATTCTTGTGCTTGTCGGCGAGCACCTGGATCTCGATGTGGCGCGGTTTCTCCAGATACTTTTCCATATACACCGACGGATTGCCGAAAGCTGCCTGCGCTTCGGATCGTGTGGTGTTGACTGCGTGGATCAGCGCCGCTTCGGTATGCACGACACGCATGCCGCGTCCGCCGCCGCCGCCCGCCGCCTTGATGATCACCGGGTAACGGATCTGCCGCGCGATCTTGACGATTTCCTTCGGGTCTTCGGGCAGCGCACCGTCCATGCCCGGCACCACGGGCACGCCGGCTTTTTTCATTGCGTTTTTCGCGCTGACCTTGTCGCCCATCAGGCGGATGGTTTCAGCCTTGGGTCCGATGAAGGTGAAACCGCTCTGCTCAACCCGCTCGGCGAAATCGGCGTTTTCGGAAAGGAATCCGTAGCCGGGATGGATGGCCTGTGCGTCGGTCACTTCAGCAGCGCTGATGATTGCCGGCACATTGAGATAGCTGCCGCTGGACGGCGCCGGCCCGATACACACCGATTCGTCGGCCAGGCGAACGTATTTCGCCTCGGCATCAGCCTCGGAATGCACGACCACGGTCTTGATACCCATTTCGCGGCAGGCGCGCTGGATGCGCAGTGCAATTTCGCCGCGATTGGCTATGAGAATTTTGTCGAACATGGATTCAGGTTATCCCCGGCGCCGCAATCGTCCGGAAGTTCTCCGCGACAGGCGGTTCCGCACGATCTGAGACAGGTGTTAAAAGGTTCAGCCGATGATGAACAGCGGCTGGCCGTACTCGACCGGCTGGCCGTTTTCGACCAGGATGGCCTTGATCACGCCATCCGCATCCGCCTCGATTTCATTGAGCAGCTTCATCGCTTCGATGATGCACACGGTTTCGCCGGACTTGATCGGCGATCCGACTTCGACAAACGGTTTCGATCCCGGCGCCGAAGAGCGGTAGAAGGTGCCGACCATCGGCGACTTCACGATATGCCCTTCGGGTTCCGCGGGCGGTGCATCCGCGGCCGGCGGCGCCGCTTCCACGGCTTCGGCGGCCGGCATCTGCATCATCGGCTGCGGCGCATGGGCCATCATCACCGGGGCGGATGCGCCGCCAAAACGGCTGATGCGCACTTTTTCTTCGCCTTCGGTGATTTCCAGTTCGGCGATGTCCGACTGCTGCACCAGATCAATCAGCGTTTTCAGTTTTCTCAAATCCATGACTAACCCTTCTTTTTCGTGTGGCGCAAAGCG
>CBHTVL010000268.1:0-4133 GCA_966096475.1 uncultured Burkholderiales bacterium | reverse complement strand
GGTCACAGAGGACACAGAGAAAATCAATAAAACAATTACTTAAGGAGTCCGTTCTTGCACTTGCCGTCCTCTGTGCTCTCTGTGCCCTCTGTGGCTAACGCTTTTCGTTTTTTTATCAATCCTTCAATAACAACCCGGCGATGATGTTGCGCTGGATCTCCGACGTGCCTTCGTAAATGCGTACGATGCGTGCGTCGCGGAACGTGGTTTCGATGCCGACCTCGCGCATATAACCCATGCCGCCGTGAATCTGCACCGCGGCATCGACCACACGACCCAGGGCCTCGGTGGAAAACACTTTCGCAGTAGACGCTTCCATCGTGCCGCGTTCGCCACGCATCAGGGTGTCGATTGCACGATAGGTCAGGCCCCGAGCCGCATCGCGAGCCACCGCCATGTCGGCGAGCATCCATTGCAGGCCCTGGTGATCGGCCAACCGTTTGCCGCCCTGGGTACGCGTTTTCATGTACTCGGCGGTCTGGTCGATCAGCTTGTCCATCATGCCGCAGCAGCGCGCCGACACCGTGACCCGACCGGCGGTCAGGGTTTTCATCGCCTGCACATAACCCATGCCTTCGGCGCCGAGCAGATTCTCCGCCGGCACTTCGCAGTCGGTGAAGGACAGCGGCGCCGTGGTGCAGCCGTGCATGCCCATTTTCAGTTCGTTTTTGCCGACGCTGAAGCCCGGGGTGTCACGCTCGATGACAAACGCCGAAATACCCTTGATGCCTTTCGACTTGTCGGTGATCGCCATCACCGTGAAGACATGGGCGGGTCCGGCGTTGGTGATGTAAATCTTTTCGCCGTTGAGCACATAACGGTCGCCCTTTTTCACCGCCATCGTGCGCATCGACGCCGGATCGGAACCGGCCTGCGGTTCGGTCAGCGCAAAGGCGCCGACCCATTCGCCGCTGGCCATCTTCGGCAGGAACTTCTGCTTCTGCGCCGCATTCCCCAGCGCGGTAATGCCGGTGGTGCTGATGCCGGTGTGGTTGCCGATCAGTGTGGCGAAACCGTAGTTGGTACGCCCCATGACTTCCTCGATCGCACACTTGCCGGCGAGATCGAGGCCGCTGCCGCCGTATTCCTCGGGGATGGTCAGCCCGAAGAGGCCCATGTCACGGGCCAGCTGCATCAGGTCATCGGGAATCGCGTCGTTTTCCTCGATCCAGCGCGAACGCGGATCGACTTCATCACGTACGAATTTCGCGACCTCGTCGCACAGCAGACGCACTTCAGACGAAACACTCATGCCAAACCCCATAATCGAAGACAGCTACAGACAACAAAAAAATTAATTTACAGGATGTGCAGGATAAACAGGATTAAACGCAGGATTAAAAACAGGACACCATTTTCCGGTGCAACAATTAATGGGTTTTATCCTGAAAATCCTGTCCATCCTGTTAAATCGATTTTAGTTTTTCATGCGGATCAGCGCGTCCGCAGCCTTGACGCCCTTACCCTTCGGCATGACGATCAGCGGATTGATATCCAGTTCGGCCACCGAGTCTTTCAGATCCACTGCCAGCGCCGACAGTTTGACCAGAGTGTCGACCAGCGCATCGACATCGGCCGCCGGTTTTCCCCTTGCCCCGGCGAGTACCGGGTAACCCTTGATCTCTTCCACCATCTCGCGCGCCATCGCCGGGGTAATCGGTGCAAGGCGGAAGGACACATCCTTCAGCACTTCGGCAAAAATGCCGCCGAGGCCGAACATCACTGCCGGTCCGAACAAGGAGTCGTTGGTAATGCCGATGATGGCTTCGATACCGCCGCCGACCATTTCCTGAACCAGCACGCCCTCAATGCGCGCATCGGCCTTGTAGGCTTTGGCGTTTTTCAGAATCTCGTCGTAGGCCGCGGCAACACCGGCGGCATCCGCAACACCCAGGCGCACAGCCTTGGCTTCGGTCTTGTGCGAGATGTCGGGCGACTGTACTTTCATCGCCACCGGGAATCCGATTTTCTGCGCGGCAGCAACTGCGGCATCGCGGCTGGTCGCCAGTTGTTCCTGCGTCACCGAAATGCCGTATTCGGCGAGCACCTGCTTCGCCGCGTATTCGGCAACGTCGCCGGTTTTGCCCTTGAGCATCGCCTGCGCTGCCGGTTTGCTGATCACCGGGGCCTTGTCGTTTTTCTGCGCGATATTGCGGCGCTTGGCTTCGGCATACCAGGACACCGCGGCCAGCGCGCGACCGGCGCGAACCGGCGATTTGTAGTGCGGAATGCGCGCCGCATCGAGGACCGCATAGGCTTCAGGCGCCACCGCGTCTCGTGCACTCCACGAAATGTAGATCGGTTTGTCGGTTTTGGCGGCGACGGCGACGATTTCGTTGGCCACGTTGAGCGCAATCTCGCCCTGCAGCGAGGCATTGATCATCGCGATGCAATCGACACCCGGATCGTCGTTGATCGCCTGCAGCGTGCGGTTGATCAGCGACAGGTCGTTGAAAATCGCAGCCGTCACGTCGACCGGGTTGCCGACCGAACCGAAGGACGGCACAAACTCCTTCAGCTTGGCCACAGTGTCCGGCGCCAGTTGCGCCATCTGCATGCCGCCAGCGACCACTTCATCGGTCATCAGAATGCCGGCGCCGCCGGAGATGGTGATGATCGCCACCCGGTTGCCGCGCGGCAAACGGTTACTGCGCAGCGCATGGCCGTAATCCACCAGATCCTGGATGTCGTCGACCTGGATGATGCCCTTCTGCTTGAACGCGGCCTTGTACAGCGCCATCGCGCCGCCAAGGTTTGCCGTGTGCGAGGCCGCAGCCTTCTGGCCCTGCTCGGTATTGCCGACCTTCCACATCAGGATCGGCTTGCCGGCAGCCAGCGCCTTGTCGCCGACGTCGAGGATGCGCCGAGCATCCTTCACGCCTTCGATATAGGCACCGATGATGTCGGTCTTCGGATCACGGATGAAATAGTCAATGAAATCCAGCGTCGACACGCCGATCTCGTTGCCGGTGGTCACCATCTGCCGGAACGGCAGGCCGCCGTCGAGCGATGACAGGTTCATCACCGAAAAACCGAAACCGCCCGACTGCGACACCATGCTCACCGAGCCCGCGGTGTAATCGGCATTGAAAATCGAACCGAAGCCGGCATAAACGTTATCCGACGGACTGATCATGCCCTGGCAGTTGGGGCCGATGACGCCGATGTTGTATTCGCGAGCGATGTCGGCGAGCTTCTGCTGCATCGCCACGCCGCTGCCGCCGGTCTCGGAAAATCCGGAACTGAAAATGATGACGTAGGGCACGCCCTGCTTGCCGCAAAGCGTCAGCATGTCCGCCACTCGCGTCGCATTGACCAGGATCAGTGCGAGCTCCGGCACTTCCGGCAGCGAATCGAGCGAGGGCCAGCATTTGACGCCGGCGATTTCCTGATACTTCGGATTGATCGGGTAGAGCTTGCCCTTGTAACCATGGCTCAGCAGGTGTTTCAGCGGCTGGCCGCTGATGGTGACGAGGTCCTGGGAGGCGCCGATGATGGCAATGGATTTGGGGCTGAAGAATCGTTCGATGTCGGTACGCATGAGAGGCCGGATTCAGGTTTTGTATGGCGGGAGAGGCGCCGATTATACGCGGGGCTTTCGCGCAAAGCCGCGTGCTAAACTGACTTCAACCCCTGCTTGAGACCATATTATGAGCACCACTGCCGCCGACGCTTTGCCCACGCGCCCCTTCCGTGATGTCTGGCTGATTTCCGCCGGCCACGGCCTCACCCACTGGTATCCGGCGACGTTTTATATCCTGCTGCCGCTGATCGGCAAGGAACTCGGTCTCTCCTATACACAAATCGGTTTTCTGATGAGCGCGCAGCACATCGCCGGCGCGCTCTCCAACCTGCCCGGCGGCATGATCGTCGACGCCATCGGCAAAAAGGGTTACCTGATGGCCGCCTCGCTGTTCTGGGTCGGCTTTCCGTATGCGCTGATGAGCCTGACTCACAGCATGTGGATGCTGGTGGTTTGCGTGATGCTGGTCGGCATCGGCAACAATCTCTGGCATCCCGCGGCGATCCCGACGCTCGCCCACCAGTACCCGCAGCGCAAGGGACTGGTGCTGTCCTTTCACGGCATGGGCGGCAATGTCGGCGACGCGGTAGCGCCGATGGTCGCTGGCCTG
>CBHTVL010000267.1:0-4133 GCA_966096475.1 uncultured Burkholderiales bacterium | reverse complement strand
GAGGCCGGAGGGATAACCCATCTCGCCTTTGGCGGCCATCAAAGCCAGGCGCACTGCGCGGCTGGTGGCGTCACCGGCCGCCCAGGACTTGCGTGAACCGGTGTTGGGGGCGTGACGATAGGTGCGCAGCGACTGGCCGTCGATCCAGGCGTTCGACACGGCGTTGATGATTTCCTCGCGGCTTAGTCCCATCAAGCTGGAAACGACAGCCGTGGATGCGACCTTGACCAGCAGCACGTGATCGAGGCCGACGCGGTTGAAGCTGTTCTCCAGTGCGATGACGCCCTGGATTTCGTGGGCCTTGATCATCCCGGTCAGCACATCGCGCATCGTCAGCGGTTTTTTGCCGGCGGCAATGGCCTGACGCGACAGGTAATCCGCCATAGCGAGAATGCCTCCGAGATTGTCGGAGGGATGACCCCATTCCGCAGCCAGCCAGGTGTCGTTGAAATCCAGCCAGCGAATCATGCAGCCGATATTGAACGCGGCCATCACCGGGTCCAACTGGAAGGAAGTGCCTGGAACCTTGGCGCCGTTGGCCATCGTCGCGCCGGGAACCACCGGGCCCATCAGTTTGGTGCAGGCCGGATAGGACAGGGCTTCAAAACCGCAGCCCAGCGTATCCATCAGGCAGAGGCGGGCAGTGTTGTAAGCCTCGGCGCTGCTGATTTTGGTTTTGGCGGCGTAATCGGCGATGTCGGTGATGACGGCGTCGGGTTTCGGGCGGACGTTGGAGATATGTGCGGACATGTTGTGCCTTGATGAGTGTTTTTATTTGCGGTCTTTGATGGCGACGAAGCTGCGACCCTCGGGGCCGGTATAAACAGCCGTCGGGCGGATGATCTTGTTGTCGATGCGTTGCTCGATGACATGGGCCGACCAGCCGCTGGTACGTGAAATGATGAACAGCGGCGTGAACATCGGGGTCGGCACACCCATGCGGTGGTAGGAAACCGCGGAATACCAGTCGAGGTTCGCGAACATTTTTTTCTCGCGCATCATTACCGTCTCGATGCGCTCGGCGACGTTGAACATCTTCATGTCGCCGGCTTCGGCTGAAAGCTTGCGCGCGACTTCCTTGATGATCTTGTTGCGCGGATCGGCGATGGTATAGACCGGATGGCCGAAGCCGATGACGACTTCCTTGTTGGCGATGCGCGCCATGATGTCTTTTTCGGCGTCGTCCGGCGTCTCATAACGGTTCATCACCTCGAAACCTACTTCATTGGCGCCGCCGTGTTTGGGGCCGCGCAGCGCGCCGATACCGCCGGTGATCGAGGAGTAGATGTCCGAGCCGGTGCCGGCGATGACGCGGCAGGTGAAGGTGGATGCGTTGTATTCGTGCTCGGCGTAGAGATTGAGTGACGTGTGCATCGCGCGCACCCACGACGCAGGTGCGGCTTTGCCGTGAAGCAGGTGCAGGAAGTGGCCGCCGATCGAATCGTCATCGGTTTCGACGTCGATGCGCTTGCCGTTCTGGCTGTAGTGATACCAGTAGAGCAGCATTGAGCCGAAGGAGGCCATCAGGCGGTCGGCGATATCGCGAGCGCCGGGGTGATTGTGGTCTTCGCGTTCCGGCATCGCAGCGCCCAGCGCCGAGCAGCCGGTGCGCATGACGTCCATCGGGTGCGCTGAGGGCGGCAGCTGTTCGAGGACCTTGCGCACGACCGCGGGCAGACCGCGCAGCGACTGCAGCTTGGTTTTGTAACCGCGCAGTTCGGCGCTGTTGGGCAGTTTGCCGTGAACCAGCAGGAAGGCGATTTCCTCGAATTCGCAGGTGTCGGCGATGTCGAGAATGTCGTAACCGCGGTAGTTGAGGTCGTTGCCGCTGCGACCCACGGTGCACAGTGCGGTGCTGCCGGCAGGAACGCCGGACAGGGCGACGGATTTTTTGGGTTTTGCGGTGACGGGTGCGTCGTTACTCATGGCTTGCTCCTCCGGGACAACAAAAAAGCGGACGCTGCATTGCTGCAGGGTCCGCCTGTATGTGGCATGCGCCAGATCAGCCGAGAAGGCTCAGGACTGAATCGCGTTCTTCCACCAGTTCCTGCAGTGTGGATTTCATGCGGGCCTGGCTGAATTCGCTTTGTTTCAGGCCTTGAACGATCTTGTATTTGCCGTCCTTGCAGGTCACGGGGAAGCCGTAAATGATGCCTTTCGGGATGCCGTAGCTGCCATCCGACGGGATGCCCATGCTGACCCAGGTACCCGGTTTGGTACCTTTAACCCAGTCACGGATGTGATCAATGGCCGCATTGGCTGCACTGGCTGCCGAGGACAGTCCGCGGGCATCGATGATGGCGGCGCCGCGCTTCTGGATGGTCGGGATGAAATCGTTTTCCAGCCAGGCCTGATCTTTGATCATCGGCCAGATTTTTTTGCCGCCGGCGGTGGCGTGGAACACGTCCGGATACTGCGTCGCCGAATGGTTGCCCCAGACCGCGAGTTTCTTGATGTCGGTGATGGGTTTGCCGATTTTCTGGGCGACTTGAGTCAGCGCGCGGTTGTGGTCGAGACGCATCATTGCCGAGAAGTTCGACGGTTTCAGTTTCGGCGCGTTGTTCATTGCGATCAGGCAGTTGGTGTTGGCCGGATTGCCGACAACCAGCACTTTGACGCTGCGCTTGGCAACTTCGGACAGAGCCTTGCCCTGGGGCGCAAAAATGCGGCCATTGGCTTCGAGAAGGTCTTTGCGTTCCATGCCGGGGCCGCGGGGGCGGGCACCGACCAGCAGGGCGACGTCGGCGTCAGCAAAAGCCACCATCGGGTCGGAAGCCGGCACCATGCCGTGCAGCAGCGGGAAGGCGCAGTCGTCGAGCTCCATCATCACGCCCTTCAAGGCTTTTTGCGCGCGCTCATCGGGAATTTCCAGCAATTGAAGGATGACCGGCTGGTCCTTGCCGAGCATTTCGCCGCTGGCGATGCGGAACAGCAGGCTGTAGCCGATCTGGCCGGCCGCGCCCGTCACGGCTACGCGCATGGGTTGTTTCATCTGGAAGCTCCTGAATTTCCTGGGTTTTTGAGATTTGGCAGCTGCCGCGCAGAGGGAAACCGTATTGCGGCGCACACCTGTGGGGACTGCGTCGATGATAGCGAAGGGGGGGAATTACGGTCAACAGAAGCGGGTTGAGCGGGATCAAGTCCGGTGCACGAGCCGTCTATTCCGCCAATTCAGCGTCAATTTTCAAAGGCAGGCCCCTTCGACCGGTGCGCAGGGTTATGCGTGATTCACACAAAGTTTTGCTTCATGCCGGTGCATCATGCGGCACAACATAACGACATGTGGAACAGGGTTGCCAACTCGCTTTACGCGCGCGTCAACAGATGCTGATCGCATGAACCGTTTTTACGGTTGAAGAGCGTTTTCCGCGTTTCTACGCTGGAGAAAAGCTGGTAGTATTTCATGCGCTTAAAGGTAGTCCTGACACAATTCCGGTTGTGCCAAAAACTCTCAACTGATGCTGTTGCTTGCATTGCAGCATCGCGGCCGTTCCGGTGAGCTTTGAATGTCGCTGTGGAAGCGGAAGACAGGCTTCCGCCGGTGCGCCGCCACGTTGAACGAAAATTTGTAAATCAAGGAGAGCTGCGCGTGTCATCAACAGTGGCCAAAACCAGGCCCAAACACCTCAATCTGATCGTGATCAGGTTGCCGGTGGCGGGTATCGTATCCATCATGCATCGTGTCAGCGGAGCGGTGCTGTTCCTGATGTTGCCGCTGCTTCTCTGGCTTTTCCAGGCCAGCATCCAGTCCCCCGAGACATTCGCCAAGTTCCAGTCGGTGGTATCCAATCCGCTGGCCAAGCTGTTCCTGCTGGGTTTGCTGTGGGGTTACCTGCATCACCTGCTGGCCGGTGTTCGCCACCTGTTCCTTGACCTGCATGTCGGCGCCGAGCTGGAGACCGCGCGGGCGAGCAGCATCGTTGTCCTCGTCAGCGCCATCGTGCTGACTCTGGCTGTGGGGGTGCGGTTATGGTGAACCGTCATGTAGTCGGTGCCCATTACGGGCTTCGCGACTGGCTCGCCCAGCGCATCACCGCGGTGATCATGCTGGTGTTCACGCTGCTGGTCCTGCTGGCCCTGCTCACGCTGCCGAAATTCGACTTCTGGCACTGGCAGGCGCTGTGGAACCTGTC
>CBHTVL010000266.1:0-4164 GCA_966096475.1 uncultured Burkholderiales bacterium | reverse complement strand
GCCCGGTCGGCGTCGCCACCCAGGACCCGGTGCTGCGCAAGAAATTCACCGGCAAGCCGGAACACGTCATCAACTATTTCTTCTTTGTCGCCGAAGAAATCCGTCAGCTGATGGCGCAGCTCGGCATCCGCAAGTTTGATGATCTGATCGGCCGCGCCGACCTGCTCGACACCCGCAAGAGCATTGAGCACTGGAAAGCCCGCGGTCTCGATTTCAGCCGCGTCTTCCATCAGCCGAAAATGGGCCCCGAGGTCTCGCGCTTCCATACCGAATCGCAGGACCACGGCCTCGACAAGGCGCTGGATCACCGTCTGATCGAACTGGCGAAACCGGCGCTGGAGCGCGGCGAAAAAGTCAGCATCGACATGCCGATCCGCAACATCAACCGCACCGTTGGCACCATGCTTTCGGGCGAGGTTGCGCAACGTTATGGCCATGACGGCCTGCCGGACGACACCATCCGCGTGAAATTCGCCGGATCCGCCGGCCAGAGCCTGGGTGCCTTCCTGTCACGCGGTATCACGCTGAGCCTGATCGGCGACACCAATGACTACTGCGGCAAGGGTTTGTCGGGCGGTCGCATCATCGTCCAGCCGTCGCCGAAATTCCGCGGCGAAGCCGGCGTGAACATCATCACCGGCAATGCCGTGCTTTACGGCGCGATTGCCGGTGAAGCCTATTTCCGCGGGGTTGCCGGCGAACGTTTCGCCGTACGCAATTCCGGTGCACATACCGTTGTTGAAGGCACCGGCGACCACGGCTGCGAATACATGACCGGCGGCACCGTCGTCGTACTGGGACCCACGGGGCGCAATTTCGCCGCGGGCATGTCCGGCGGCATCGCTTATGTATACGACGAGGACGGCAGTTTTGCGTCTTACTGCAACACGGCCATGGTCAAGCTGGAACCGCTGCTGACCGAAGCCGAGCAGGATGCGAAAGTGCCGCGCGATGTATGGCATATGGGCGAGACCGACGAAGCGATTGCCAGGCGCTTTATCGAGAATCATGCGCGACTGACCGGCAGTACCAGGGCGCAGGGCATCATTGCCGACTGGGCAACGGCCCGCGGCAAATTCGTCAAGGTGTTCCCGAACGAATACCGCCGTGCGCTGGGTGAACTGGCAGCCAAGGGCAAAAAAATCGCTGCCTGAAGTCCGGGCAAATGAACCGAAGAACCTAGTTTGCCCGTCACGGGCATGTTGATTCAGGGATAGACCGCAATGGGAAAAGTCACGGGGTTTCTGGAATTCGAGCGTCTGCACGAGGCCGCGGAAAAACCGCAGGAGCGTCTGAAGCACTGGCGTGAGTTCGTCGGCCATCTGACCGACAAGGACGCCGGCACCCAGGGGGCGCGCTGCATGGATTGCGGCACGCCGTTCTGCATGAGCGGCTGCCCGATCAACAACATCATCCCCGACTGGAACGACCTCGTATTCAAGCAGAACTGGCAACAGGCGCTGGATACGCTGCACTCGACCAACAACTTCCCCGAGTTCACCGGCCGTGTCTGTCCGGCCCCCTGTGAAGCCGCCTGCACGCTGAACATCAACAATGATCCGGTCGGCATCAAGTCGATCGAACACGCGATCATCGACAAGGGCTGGGAATCGGGCTGGGTCAAACCGCTGCCAGCTGCCGCAAAGACCGGCAAACGCGTTGCGGTGATCGGCTCGGGCCCCGCTGGGTTGGCCTGCGCACAACAGCTGGGACGTGCCGGCCATGATGTCGTCGTGTTTGAAAAATCCGACCGCATCGGCGGCCTGCTGCGTTACGGCATTCCCGATTTCAAGATGGAAAAACACCTGATCGACCGCCGTGTCGAACAGATGCGCGCCGAAGGCGTTGAGTTCCGTGTCAGCCAGCATGTCGGCGGCAATGTGCCGACGCAGAAACTGCTCGCCGAATTCGACGCCGTGGTGGTGGCCGGCGGCGCCGAGCAGCCGCGCGATCTGCCGGTACCCGGTCGCGAACTCGCCGGCGTGCATTTCGCGATGGATTTCCTGCCGCAGCAGAACAAGGTGGTCGCCGGCGACAAGCTGCCGGCACAACTGAAAGCGACGGGCAAACATGTCATTGTCATCGGCGGTGGCGACACCGGTTCCGACTGCGTCGGTACCTCGAACCGCCATGGCGCAGCGTCGATCACCCAGTTTGAACTGCTGCCGCAGCCGCCGGAAAAGGAAAACAAACCGATGATCTGGCCGTACTGGCCGGTGAAACTGCGCACCTCCAGCTCGCACGAAGAAGGCTGCAAGCGCGACTGGTCGGTGGCGACCAAACGGTTTGAGGGCAAGGACGGCAAGGTCGAGAAGCTGATCGCCGCCCGCGTGGAATGGAAAGACGGCAAGATGCAGGAAGTGCCGGGTTCCGAATTTGCGATGAAGGCCGACCTCGTGCTGCTGGCGATGGGTTTTGTCGGCCCGGTTGCCGGCGGCCTGCTCGAACAACTGGGCGTCACCAAGGACAACCGCGGCAACGTCAAAGCCGACACCGACAGCTACAAGACGTCCGTCGGCAAGGTTTTTGCGGCAGGCGATATGCGCCGCGGCCAGTCGCTGGTGGTGTGGGCAATCCGCGAAGGCCGCCAGTGTGCGCACGCCGTCGACGAATTCCTGATGGGAAGCAGCGAGCTGCCGCGCTGATGGCAGCGCTGAAGAACGATACGTTCATCCGTGCGCTGCTGCGGCAGCCGACGGATTACACCCCCGTCTGGATCATGCGCCAGGCGGGGCGTTACCTGCCGGAATACAACGCCACCCGCAAACGCGCGGGTAGCTTCCTCGGGCTTGCCAAGAATCCGCATTACGCCACCGAAGTCACGCTGCAACCGCTGGAGCGGTTCCCGCTCGATGCAGCCATCCTGTTCTCCGACATCCTGACCGTACCGGATGCCATGGGGCTGGGTCTTTATTTCGCCGAAGGTGAAGGCCCGAAGTTCGAACGCACCGTGCGCGATGAAGCCGCCGTTAAAGCCTTGAAAGTACCCGAACCGCGCGAAACGCTGGCTTATGTGCTCGACGCGGTGAAACAGATCCGCGGCGCGCTCGACGGCAAAGTACCGTTGATCGGTTTCTCGGGCAGCCCGTACACGCTGGCCTGCTACATGGTCGAAGGGGGAGGCAGCGACGACTTCCGCACCATCAAGACCATGCTCTACGCGCGTCCGGATTTGTTGCACCACATTCTCGACATCAACGCCCGTGCGGTCATCGCCTATCTCAATGCGCAGATCGAAGCCGGCGCGCAGGCTGTGATGGTGTTCGATACCTGGGGCGGCGCGCTGTCGGATGCGGCCTACCACGAGTTCTCACTGGAATATCTGCGCCGGGTTGTCGCCGGACTGCATCGCAGTTGGGAAGGCCAGACCATACCCAGCATCGTCTTCACTAAAGGCGGCGGATTGTGGCTGGAAGACATTGCCGCCATCGGCAGCAACGCTGTCGGTTTGGACTGGACCATCGATATCGGCAAGGCGCGGCAACGGGTCGGTGACAAGGTCGCGCTGCAGGGCAATCTCGATCCGAACGTCCTCTTCAGCCCGCCTGCCACCATCGCGGCGCAGGTCGATCGCGTGTTGAGCCAGTTCGGTCATGGCCCGGGGCATGTGTTCAACCTCGGTCACGGCATCTCCCAATTCACGCCGCCGGAACATGTCGGTGCACTGGTTGAAGCGGTGCATGCCCGCAGCCGCGCCTATCATCAGCCCCCGCGCGGCTGAAAAAGCTTATACACAGCAAGGGGTTACGGCAGTACCGTTACGTCGGCAATGTATCGTTCCCGCAGTAAATTCATAGGTATCTGTTTTTATTGATATTTTTATGTATCTTCCGAATCCGTTAAGGTAACGGGATCGTCTTGTTTGCTGCTTGCGTCGCCAACAGTACAAATGATCAACAGCGTTATCCACAGGCCCGGAACAGCAAAAACCCTTGTGGGTAAACGATTTGCCCTTCATTCCAAGAATTGCTGCGAACTTCGCACGCTAACTTTGCTGATCCCGTGAACCGCCTGATCCGAGTCGCACTCGATGTGCCGGTGCCCCGTCTCTTCGATTACCGCTGTGATGATGCGGGAGCGGTCATCGGCGCGCGGGTGCTGGTGCCTTTCGGACGCCAGCGGCTGATCGGACTGATCGTCGCGAAGCCCGAAACCAGCGATGTG
>CBHTVL010000265.1:0-4170 GCA_966096475.1 uncultured Burkholderiales bacterium | reverse complement strand
GAAATCTCCGGCGGCATGAAGCAGCGCGTCGGCATCGCCCGCGCGCTGGCGATGGAGCCGAAAGTGCTGCTGATGGATGAACCCTTCGGCGCGCTCGATGCACTGACCCGCGCGAAGCTGCAGGACGAACTGATGCGCATCGTCACCGCCACCGGCAGCACGGTGGTGATGGTCACCCACGACGTCGATGAAGCCGTGCTGCTCGCCGACCGCGTGGTGATGATGACCAACGGCCCCGCCGCAACCATCGGCGAAATCCTCAGCGTCGATCTGCCGCGTCCGCGCGAGCGGCTGGCGATGGCCAGCGACCCGCGCTATCTGGCGGCACGCAAGGCGGTTCTCGAGTTCCTGTACCAGAAACAACTCAAAGCGGCGTAAATAACATGAATAAAAACAGCAGGATGCGACTGGTCTGCATCGGCAACGGCATGGCGGGCATGCGTGCGCTGGAGGAATTACTGAAGATTGCTCCGGACCTCTCTGACATCACCGTGTTCGGCGCCGAACCGCACCCGAACTACAACCGCATCCTGCTGTCGCCGGTGCTCGCCGGGGAACAGACGCTGAAAGAGATCGTGCTCAACGATCTCGACTGGTACCAGAGCAACAACATCACGCTGCACCTCGGCAAGAGGATTGCCGAGATCGATCGCGTCAAACGCGTCGTACGCGCAGAAGACGGCACGGTCGCCGAATATGACCGCCTGCTGCTCGCAACAGGATCAAACCCGATCCTGCTGCCGATTCCCGGCATGAAACTGCCGGGCGTGCTGACCTACCGCGACATCGCCGACACCGAAGGCATGATCAGCGCATCCTCGCAGCACAAAAATGCCGTGGTCATCGGCGGCGGCCTGCTCGGCCTCGAAGCCGCCAACGGCCTGAAGCTGCGCGGCATGAATGTCACGGTGATCCATCTCGCCGACTGGCTGATGGAACGCCAGCTCGATCACACTGCTTCCCAGCTGCTGCAGGCCTCGCTGGAGAAAAAAGGCCTGCAGTTCCGTCTGTCGGCGCAGACCGAGGAACTGGTCGCCGGTGAGTCGGGTCGTGTTGCTGCGGTCCGGCTCAAGGGCGGCGAAACCATCGCTGCCGAACTGGTCGTCGTCGCCGTGGGTATCCGCCCCAATACCGAACTTGCCGAAAAAGCCGGCCTGCACTGCAGCCGCGGTGTGGTTGTCAGCGACACCATGCAGACCTATGACCCGCGCATTTACGCCGTTGGCGAATGCGCCAACCATCGCGGCATCGCTTACGGCCTGGTCGCGCCGCTGTTCGACATGGCGAAAGTCTGCGCCAACCATCTCGCGCTGTACGGCATCGGCCGTTACACCGGCTCGCTGACCTCGACCAAACTCAAGGTCACCGGCATCGACCTGTTCAGCGCCGGCAATTTCCAGGGCGGCGACGGCAGTGAAGACATCACTCTGTCCGACCCGATCGGCGGCGTTTACAAACGCCTGGTGATCAAGGACGACAAACTGATCGGCAGCGTGCTCTACGGCGACACCGTCGATGGTGCCTATTATTTCAAGCTGCTGCGCGAAGGCCGCAAGGTCAGTGACATCCGCGACAAGCTGATGTTCGGCGAATCCAATCTCGGTGACGCCGGCCACCAGGGCCAGAACAAGGCCGCCGCGATGTCGGATGACATGGAAGTCTGCGGCTGCAACGGCGTGTGCAAGGGAACCATCGTCAAGGCGATCAAGGAAAAAGGCCTGTTCACGCTGGATGACGTGCGCAAACACACCAAGGCATCGAGCTCCTGCGGCTCCTGCACCGGCCTCGTCGAACAGATCCTGATGTTCACCGCCGGCGGCGACTATTCAGCCTCGCCCAAAGTGAAGCCGATGTGCGGTTGCACCGACCACACTCACGCCGAAACTCGTCAGGCCATCCGCGATCACGAACTGCTGACGATTCCTGCAGTGATGAAATTCCTCGAATGGCGCACGCCCAACGGCTGCGCCAGCTGCCGCCCGGCGATCAACTATTACCTGCTGTCGACCTGGCCGCACCGCGCCAAGGACGATCCGCAGTCGCGTTACATCAATGAACGCGCCCACGCCAACATTCAGAAAGACAGCACCTACTCGGTGATCCCGCGGATGTGGGGCGGCGTCACCACCGCCGATGAACTGCGGCGCATCGCCAACGTCGTCGACAAATACCAGATCCCCACGGTCAAAGTCACCGGCGGCCAGCGCATCGATCTGCTCGGCGTCAAAAAGGAAGACCTTCCCGCTGTGTGGCGCGACCTCGACATGCCTTCCGGCCACGCCTACGCCAAGGCGCTTCGTACCGTGAAAACCTGCGTCGGCGCCGAATGGTGCCGCTTCGGCGTGCAGGACTCGACCAAGATGGGCCAGGACCTCGAACGCGGTCTCTGGCGCATGTATGCCCCGCACAAGGTCAAACTCGCTGTCTCCGGCTGCCCACGCAACTGCGCCGAATCCGGTATCAAGGACGTAGGCGTGATCGGCGTCGACTCCGGCTGGGAAATCTATGTCGCAGGCAACGGCGGCATCAAGACCGAAGTCGCGCAGTTCCTGGTGAAAGTCAAAACCGCCGAGGAAGTGATGGAATATTCCAGCGCCTTCCTGCAGCTCTACCGCGAAGAAGGCTGGTATCTGGAGCGTACGGTGCACTACGTCAACCGCGTCGGCCTGGATTACGTGAAGCAGCGCATCCTCGAAGACAGCGAAAACCGCAAAGCGCTGTATGAGCGCCTGCAGTACGCACTGAAGGATGAGCCCGATCCCTGGGCGGAACGCGTCGCCGGCGCCGATCGTGCGCAATTTGAACCGATCAAACCGGTGGCGGCCACCGCAGGAGTCACGGCATGAACCACTGGCTGAAAATCTGCGCACTGGAAGACATCCCGCAACTCGGTTCGCGCGTGGTTCAGCGTGAAGGCCAGAGCGACATCGCAATCTTCCGCACCTCGGAAGACACCGTGTTCGCGCTGGAAGACCGCTGCCCACACAAGGGCGGTGCGCTGTCGCAAGGCATTGTGTGCGGCAACAAAGTCGCCTGCCCGCTGCACAACTGGAATATCGCGCTGGAAACCGGCTGTGCCATCGCACCGGATGAAGGCAGCACCAAAACCTTTCCGGTGAAAATCGAAGGCGGCTTTGTGCTGCTGGCTTTGCCCGTTCCTGTCCATGCCTGAGATCGCCTCAACCTGCTGTTACTGCGGGGTTGGTTGTGGCGTTCTTATCAGCCGCCGCAACGGCCGCATCACCGGCGTACGTGGCGATCCGCATCACCCGGCAAATTTCGGCAAACTGTGCAGCAAGGGCCGGGCCCTGCATGAAACGGTGTATGGCCACGGCCGCGCGCTGTATCCGGAATTCCGCAAAACACGGGAAACCCCGCGCGTCCGTGCGGGCTGGGATGAAACGCTGGGCTATGTGGCGGACCGTTTTGCCGACACTATCCGCCGCCACGGCCCCGATTCGGTGGCCTTCTACATCTCGGGCCAGCTGCTGACCGAAGACTATTACGCCTTCAACAAGCTGGCACGCGCGCTGGTCGGCACCAACAACATCGATTCCAACTCGCGGCTGTGCATGTCGTCCGCGGTGGCGGGTTACAAAACCACGCTGGGCGCCGATGCGCCGCCCGGCTGTTACGAAGACATTGATCTGGCCGACTGCATCCTGATCGCCGGCTCCAACACCGCCTGGGCCCATCCCATCCTGTTCCGCCGCATCGAGGCGGCCAAGGCCAAAAATCCCGATCTGAAAATCATCGTCATTGATCCGCGGCGCACCGCGACCGCGGAACTCGCCGATCTGCATCTCGCGATCCAGCCGGGCACCGACGTCGCGCTGTTTCTCGGCATGCTCAATACCCTGCTCTGGGAAAACCTGACCGATCCGGCTTATATCGAAGCGCATACCGAAGGTTTTGATGCACTGAAGGCGATCACCCGCGATTACGCCCCCGAGCTCGCCGCGCAGCTCTGCGGCATCAGCAAGGATGATCTGATCACGGCCGCACGCTGGTTCGGACAGGCCAAAGCCGCGATGTCGCTGTACTGCATGGGGCTTAACCAGTCCTCCTGCGGCACCGACAAAAATGCCGCGCTGATCAACCTGCATCTCGCCACCGGCCATATCGGCCGTCCCGGCGCCGGACCGTTTTCGCTGACCGGCCAGCCCAATG
>CBHTVL010000264.1:0-4187 GCA_966096475.1 uncultured Burkholderiales bacterium | reverse complement strand
AAGATGCAGCGCATCCACGGCGCGAGCCTGATCACCTTTGATGCGGACGGTCTCGTCGCGGTGCATCGCGATTATTGGGATGCCGCCGAAGAGCTCTATGAAAAACTGCCGCTGCTGGGCCCGCTGCTGCGGCTGCTGAAACAACAAGGGCGCCCGAAGGCGCCCTTGTAAATATCTGTTTTTATTGAATTAATCCAGATATTCAAAGACGCGGACGACTTTGCTGACGCCGCCGGTGGTGCGTGCGATTTCAGTGGCGTCTGCGGCTTCCTGTTTTTTCACCATGCCGAGCAGATAGACGACGCTGTCTTCGGAGACGACCTTGACGTGCAACGCGCCGAACTTGTTGGCATCGACGAAGCGCGCTTTCACCTTGGAGGTGATGACCGAATCATTGGTGCGCGTCTGGATCGAAGTATTGGGGCCGACTTTCAGTTCATTGAACACATTGCGCACGTTTTCAACCGCGCGCGTGATGCGTTCGACCTCGGCCTTCAGCGCTTCGGTCGGCACTTCGCCGGTCAGCAGCACCATGCGGTTATAGCTGGTGATGTTGATGTGGGCGTCTTTGGCTTTTTCCTCGATCCGCGAGGCGGCTTTTAATTCGATGCCCTGGTCTTCGGTGATGGTGCCTACCGTGCGGCGGTCTTCCGCCATGACAACGCCGGTGGCTGCCGCGCCCCCGATCGCAACCGCGGCACAGCCGGATACGACGGGTAACAGCGCGATGCAGGTCAATGTGAGCAGTTTGCGCATTTATTCGACTCCCAAAAGTAGACAGTCAATACCGTCGCACAGGCAGTGCAGCGACAGCAGGTGCACTTCCTGGATGCGCGCAGTACTCGTTGCGGGCACGCAGATGTGCACATCGTCAGGTCCCAGCATTTCGCCCATCTTGCCGCCGTTGCGTCCGGTGAGTGCGACGACACGCATGTCGCATTCATGGGCCGCTTCGATGGCTGCGACGACATTGGGTGAATTGCCGCTGGTTGAAATCGCCAGCAGCACATCGCCGGCGCGTCCGAGCGCCCGCACCTGCTTCGAGAACACCTGGTTGTAGTCGTAATCGTTGGCGATCGAAGTCAGGGTCGAACTGTCGGTGGTCAGCGCCATTGCTGCCAGACCTGGACGTTCGACCTCGAAACGGTTCAGCAGTTCCGCAGAAAAATGCTGGGCATCGGCGGCCGAGCCGCCGTTGCCGCAGGCGAGTATTTTCCCGTCGGCCTGAAGACAGCGCACCATTGACTGCACGCCGGCGGCAATGGGGGCGGCGAGCGCATCCATGCTTTGCAGTTTGAGATGGGCGCTCTCGGAGAAGTTTTCGCTGATTCGGCTGATGAGATCCATGGTGGCGGTATTGTACCTGTAAAGAGTGAATCGGCCAGTCAGGCTTCGAAGGCGTTGCGCAGCCACTCGATCTGCGGCGGATCGCCGGTGAGCATTACGGCGTCGAAACGGCAGGCCGGCTCGGACGAAAGTGTCGCCAAATAGTGACGCGCGGCTTTCAGCAGTTTGTCCTGCTTCGTGGTCGTAATGCTGGCCGCGGCGCCGCCATAGGCGCCGCTGGTGCGGCTGCGCACTTCCACAAACACCACCGTGTCACCGTCCCGTGCAATCAGATCGATTTCGCCGAAGCGGCAACGGTAGTTGCGCGCCGTGATGGCGAGACCCTGCTTCTGCAGGAATGCTGCGGCGAGCGCTTCGCCCTGTTCACCGCGCGGGTTCACGTGCTCCGGGTTCCGCGAGACGGGCCTTGCCGTCGATGAAGCGGCCGGCGCGCAACGTGCGGTCGATGATGCCGCCCGGTCCCAGTGTCAGCTCGCCGGTGACGCCGTCAAGTTTCAGGCTGCGTTCGCCGGCGAGCAGCAGCTGGGCGATGCGCCAGGCATCGATGCCCAGCGCATACAGCCTTTCGAATTCCGCGCCGCCCGGTTCGGGGCGCGGATAACCCATCACCGCCGGATGATCGGGTTCAATCAGCCAGGGCATGTCGACAAAGCTGACATTGGCCAGATCAAAGGCGGCGAGCGGACCGCGCTCGCCGGCATGGACGCTGGAAGTGGCATAGGCCGGGATTGCACCGAGATAGGCGCAGACGGCGCGTGCTTCGTCGTGATCGAGCGCCAGAAACACCATATCGGCTTCCGGGCGGATCGCGGATTTCAGGCGTGCGGGATCGGGCGCGATGCCTTCCGCCAGCACGGTGCCGCCCAGACGGGAGAATTCGCCGGCAAAGGCGGATTGCATGCGTTTTTGAACTGCGTTGGCGCCGGAAACAATCAATGCGTTGCGGCGGTTTTCGCGGAAAGCCAGTTGTGCTGCCTGCCGGGCTTCGCTTTCAACCTGCAGGCTGAGCATATAAAGATTTTCAGGCGCGCGTCCGGTCTGGTCGGGAATGTTGAGGGCCAGTGTCGGTACCGGAACCGGTTCGCCGAAAGCCAGTGCGGTCACCGCATCGCGGGTCAGCGGGCCGACGATGACCCGGGCGCCGGCGCCGACGGCGGCACGATAGTTTTTCAGCGCATCGCCGACATCCTCGTTTACCGGATATTCGCGTACCGGCAGCACCGATTTGCCCTGCGCTTTTGCCGCCGCCAGAAACCCGTCGCGCAGTGCGCCGGCGTGCCGTGCATACACCTTGGCGCGGGTGGGCAGCAGCAGGGCGATGTGCGGGGTTGGTGCGGCAGCCGGTGTCGCGGACGGCGCTGTGGCTGCGGCTTCGCTGGCCAATGCCGCGGGTGCTCCGTATAGTACGGACGCCAGCGTGACTCCTGCGAGACAGCGGGCGGCAATACGGCACAGCAGATGGACATTGATCATTGCAATCCGGCGACAGGAAACAGCGTGGGCACGGAAACGAGGGCAGGCAAGGCGACATTATATGTAGTCGCAACCCCGATCGGAAATCTCTCCGATATCACCCTGCGTGCGCTGGAAGTGCTGAAAACCGTCGATGTGATTGCCGCCGAAGACACGCGGATGACCTCGCGGCTGCTGGAGCGTCATGGCATCGCCGGCAAACTGATGGCCGTTCATGAACACAATGAACGCGCTTCTGCCGACCGCATTGTCGGGCTGCTCGCCGAAGGTCGGTCAGTGGCTCTGGTCAGTGACGCGGGTACGCCC
The DNA here is from genome assembly GCA_966096475.1 of uncultured Burkholderiales bacterium. Classification (GTDB taxonomy): domain Bacteria; phylum Pseudomonadota; class Gammaproteobacteria; order Burkholderiales; family SG8-41. Next base: position 1,061 of record CBHTVL010000264.1, on the reverse strand, counting down.
GCGATTTCCGATCCCGGCGCCCGGGTTGTCGCCGCGGTGCGCGACGCGGGGTATCCAGTGGTGCCGGTGCCGGGTCCCAGCGCAGTGGTGGCGGCGCTGTCGGCCAGCGGCTTTGAAAATAACCGCTTCCTGTTCTGCGGATTTTTGCCGGCCCGTGCGGCCGAGCGTCGCGGCGTGCTGGCGGATCTCGCCGGCCAGCCGGCGACGCTGGGGGTTTATGAGGCTCCGCACCGCGTGGTCGAGTGCGTGAGCGACCTTTGCGTGACGCTGGGGGGTGATCGCGAAATCGTTTTTGCGCGGGAATTGACCAAAATCCATGAAACCATCCATCGCTGCCGGCTGGACGAGGCGGTGGCCTGGCTTGAGGCCGATGACAACCGCCAGCGCGGGGAATTCGTGCTGCTGGTGGCCGGGGCACCGGAGGCCGGCGACGACGATGCGGCCGATATCGACGGCACGCTGAAGATCCTGCTTGCCGAGCTGCCGCTGAAGCAGGCGGTGGCGCTGGCGGTAAAACTCACCGGCGGCAGCCGCAATGTGATTTATGAACGCGCGCTGGCGCTCAAGGGTGGCGAGTGACCACCGATATCCTTGCGTCTGCGAATTTACGGCGGCGCGCGCAGCGTTTACCATCGGGCTGACATGAATGCGAAGGCCGCGATGACTTCCCTGACGATTACCCAACCCGACGACTGGCATCTGCATCTGCGCGACGGCGCTGCGATGCGCGACGTGCTGCCGCATACCGCAGCGCGCTTCGGCCGCGCGATTGTGATGCCCAATCTGAAACCGCCGGTGACCACGACGGCACTGGCGCAGGCTTATCGCGAGCGAATTGTCGCCGCGCTGCCGGCCGGCAGCCGCGGTGAGCCGCGGATGACACTGTAACAGACCCACAACACCCGCCCCGAAGAAATTGTCGGGTGGATGGGCGCGGTGCAAGCGCAGGACGCGGCCGGCGTGCGGTGGGCGGTGGCGCTACGGGTCGCGGCGCCGGCCGCGCTCACCGACGCCGACGTGACGCGCGCGCTCGACGACGGCGAGGTGCTCCGCGTCCACGC
>CBHTVL010000263.1:0-4197 GCA_966096475.1 uncultured Burkholderiales bacterium | reverse complement strand
CGGGCCGCGTGATGGACAGTGGCGGGGCGCCGGCGCACACTGCGCCGATGATGCCTTCCGCAGTGAATATCCGGATTTTTTACGGCGCTGTTTTTCTGCTGGCGCTGACTGCCTCTGCGCCGGCGACCGCCCAGCAACCGGCAGCGTTTCCCTTCGAGCAACTGGTGCGCAGTCCGATGGTGCACTGTGCCTTTTATCGCGGCTACGATATCGATCCGCAATCGGGGCAGCAGCTGCTGGTCGAGGGCCGTTCCGATTCATTGACGCATTACCAGCGGCAGCGCGGCCAGCGGGTGCGTTCCATCGATACCCGGCGTTCCGGTGCTGTTGATGTGCAGGTAGTGCGGGGGCGTTATCTGCATTACATCGAACGCACCGCCGGCATGTATATCGTGACCACGGTGTACGCCTGTCTGGAGCGCGACCCGCAAAGCGATATCTGCATCAACTACGGCGCGGTCAATGCGCGGCATTTTGATGCGCGGGTGTTGCGTGAACCCGACAAGGTTTATGAAGAGCTGCAGGCGCTGGCCGAACCCGGCTTCTGCGACCACAGCTTCATCCATCTGCAGGAAGCGGCGAACCGGCCGCCGCAGCCCTGATCCAGCGCTTTGCCGGGCCTAGGCGGCCTGCAGGCGTCCCGCGCGGCAATCCTCGATTTTTTTGCGCAGATAGTCCGCCGCCCAGTCGATCTGTTCGACGGTGTTGAAGCGGCCGACGGTGATGCGGATCGAATTGCCGGCGATGCCGTCATCCGACCCCAGCGCCTGCAGCACATGCGACACGCCGCCGGTGGAGCAGGCCGAGGTTGATGAAACCGCGATATCGCTCAGCGTGGTGACCAGTGAATCGCAGTTGGGGATGTCGAGGCTGATGTTCAGGTTGTTGGCGATGCGCTGCTCAAGGTCGCCATTGAGTATCACGCCCGGCAGGTCTTTGAGGCGGTTCCAGAAGCGGTCGCGCAGCAGGCGCAGCTGCGGTACTTCCGTCGCCATCAGTTCGCCGGCGATGCGGAACGCGGCGCCCATGCCGACGATCTGATGCGTGGCCAGCGTGCCCGAGCGCAGGCCGCGTTCGTGACCGCCGCCGTGCATCTGGGATTCGATGCGCACCTGCGGCGCACGGCGCACATACAACGCGCCGATGCCTTTCGGGCCGTAGGTCTTGTGTGCGGTCAGCGACATGATGTCGACCGGCAGTTTTGAAAGATCAATCGCGACCTTGCCGGTGGCCTGCGCGGCGTCGACATGAAAAAGGGTACCGTTGCTGCGACATGCAGCGCCGATGGCAGCGATATCCTGAATGACGCCGATTTCGTTGTTGACCAGCATCACCGAAGCCAGCACGGTATCGGGGCGCAGCGCAGCACGGAAGGTTTCCAGATCAAGAAGGCCGTTTTTCTGCGGCGCGAGGCAGGTGACGCTGAAGCCCTGCTTTTCCAGCCATTTCATGGTGTCGAGCACGGCCTTGTGTTCGGTCTGCACCGTGATCAGGTGTTTGCCGCGCGACTGTGCAGCCATCGCAGCACCCTTGATCGCGAGATTGTTCGATTCGGTGGCGCCCGAGGTCCAGGCAATGTCGCGCGCTTCGGCGCCGACCAGCCGCGCGACTTCGGCGCGGGCGGCTTCGACGGCTTTGCTCGCGGCATGGCCGAAGGCGTGGGTGCTGCTGGCCGGGTTGCCGAATTGCTCACGCAGCCAGGGCAGCATGGCATCAACCACCGCGGGGTCCAGCGGTGTGGTTGCGGAATTGTCGAGATAGATAGGGGTCTGCATCGTGGGCCTCAGTGTTTCTGGGTCAGCGCGGCAATCACCCGCTGACGTTTTTCTTCGACTTCCTTGGCGAAGCCGGGGTGCTGCTGTTCGACGAAGCCGGTGGCCATGCCCAGTTTCAGCAGGGCGACGGCGAAAACCGCTGAAAGATCATCGAGATCGGGGCTGACCTTGGCCAGTTGCATGGCTTCAATGGTCTCGTCACAGAGTTGCTGCATGGCGTCGTGAAGCTCGCCTTCGAACAGGGTGGGTTTGCTCATGGAAAAGTTGCCGTGTTTTGCGGTGACGTATTGCGGTGACGAATTGCGGTTAATAAGGCTGCTGTTAACAGGGTCAATTTTAGCGCGAATCCCCCTTGCTGCAGATTACAATTTCCCCGTGAATCGTTTTTATCACACCGGTTTTGCCTGGATGCTGATGGCGGCTGCCGCGACAGCCGCAGCGCAGGCTTATCCGAACCGGACCGTGCGCATCGTCGTGCCGATTGCGGCCGGCGGCTCTACCGATGTGTTCGCGCGTACGCTGGCCGCGCATTTTTCCGAGGTCTGGGGTCAGGGCGTGATCGTCGACAACCGTCCCGGCGCCGGCGGCATGATCGGCTCCGAACTGGTCGCCAAGGCGCCGCCCGACGGCTACAACCTGCTGATGGCCTACACCTCGCATGTCACCAATCCCTCGCTGTGGACGCGTCTGCCCTACGACACGCTGCGCGACTTCGCGCCGGTGACCATGGTGGCGCAGGTGCCCAGCGTGCTGATCGTGCATCCTTCGCTGCCGGTAAAATCGGTCGCGGAACTGATCACCTTTGCCCGGCGCCGTCCGCATGAAGTCGATTACGGCAGTTCCGGCGTGGGTACGGCTTCGCATCTCGCGGCGGTGCTGTTTGCGCAGCGCGCGGGATTGTTCATCACCCATGTGCCGTACAAAGGCGGCGTTCCGGCGATGTATGAACTGCTTGGCGGACAGATTTCGGTGATGTTCGGCGGACTGGCGACCACCTTTCCCAATATCCGCAACGGCCGCACGCGCGCGCTGGCGATTTCGAGTGCGCGACGCGCCACGGTATTGCCGGAAGTGCCAACGATGGCCGAGGCCGGGTTGCCGGGTTATGAAGCCATTGGCTGGTTCGCCTTGTTTGCGCCGGCACAGACTTCAGGCACGGTGATTCACAAGATCAATGCCGAAACCGTGGCCATGTTCACCCAGCGTGAAATCCGCGAGCGTTTTGTCGCGCAAGGGGCCGAGTTTTCGACGTCGACCCCCGCAGAACTGGATGACCGGGTGCGCAAGGAAATCGCCAAGTGGAGAACCGTTATCCGCGGTGCCGGCATTACGCCGATGAAGAACTGAGGCAGCACTGCAACGCGTGCTAGGATCGTCTACAGGATTACAGTCAAACAGGGCCGACCACGGCCTGCAGGGAGGGGATCATGGATGAACTGAATGCGGGCCGGCGCAGCTGGCTCAAGACCGCAACAGCATTGGCGGCAACGGGTCTGGCTTCAGGCATGGGCTGCGCGCAGACGGGCGGCCTTGGTGGCGGCGCCGGCGGCCTGCCCGGTCGCGGTGAATATCTGATTCGCGGCGCCACCATCCTCAGTATGGACGCCAGGGTCGGCGATTTTGTCCGCGGCGATGTTCATGTGCGCGATGGCGCCATTGTCGGAGTGGCCCGCGACATCGCGGCGCCGTCGGCGACGGTCATTGATGCCGGCGGCATGATCTGCATGCCGGGATTTGTCGATACCCACTGGCATCTGTGGACCAGCGTGTTGCGTCCGGTGATCCGCATTGATGATCCGAAAAGAGGTTATCAGCCGGTAACCAACCGTCTCGGTCAGTTCTACACGCCTGAGGACAGTTACCGCAGCGTCAAACTCGGGCTTGCCGAGGGCTTGAGCGCAGGTGCGACCACGGTGCACAACTGGGCGCACAACATCCGTTCGCCGGCGCATGCCGATGCCGAGTTGCGTGCGATGCGCGACATCGGACTGCGCGGCCGTCTCGCCTACGGCACGCCGATGGGTTATCCCGATGAGCAGCCGATGGATCTCGACGGTCTGGCGCAGATCAAGCGCCAGTGGATGCCCAACGACGGCATGCTCATGCTTGGCATTTCCTCGCGCAATGTCGGTGATACCACCAATCCGCTGCGCGGCAATATTTCGGTGGAGACTGCGCGCAAGGACTGGGGTGGTGCGCGTGCCCTCGGTCTGCCGATCACCATGCACACCTCTGGACCCAGCCCGATCGCGTTGCTTGAATCCTCCGGCATGCTCGGTCCGGATCTGCAGCTGGTGCATCCGCTGCTGACGACGGCAGCGGAGCGCCAGATGCTCAGCAAACACGGCGTGAGCTACAGCACCTCGCCGACGGGCGAATCGCGACGCGCGGCCAGCACCGGTGTGATCCAGCTCGCCGAGCT
>CBHTVL010000262.1:0-4199 GCA_966096475.1 uncultured Burkholderiales bacterium | reverse complement strand
GCTGTTTGATGTCGACGAGTTCTTTTTCGGTGCGCAGGCTATCCAGGAAACCGCGGAAGGTTTCGTCGGCGTAAGGCAGGGGTTTCATCACTTCTTTTTGTCCTTGAGTTCGGCCGGGCCGGTGACGCCGGCCCAGCGTGGAATGCTGTTGTGTTCGACGTCGAACAGGTCAAGCACGCGGCCGACCGAATGGTTGACCAGATCATCGACGGTTTTGCCGCCGCTGTAGAAAGCCGGTACCGGCGGGAAAATCACGCCGCCCATCAGTGTCACCATTTCCATGTTGCGGATATGTGCGAGGTTCAGCGGCGTCTCGCGGGTGATCAGCACCAGACGGCGCCGTTCTTTAAGGATGACATCGGCGGCGCGGGTAATCAGATTGTCGGCAAAGGCATGTGCAACACCGGCAAGGGTTTTCATCGAACAGGGCGCAATCACCATGCCCGCCGTGATGAAGGAGCCGCTGGCGATGGTGGCGCCGATATCGCGCACGTTGTGGGTGACGTCGGCCAGTTTGTGCAGCGCCTTGCGGTCCATGCCGTATTCCTGGAAGGCATTGAGTACGCCGGCTTCGGAAACGACGAGATGGGTTTCCCAGCCGCCGATTTCACGCAGGCGTTCGAGGATGCGGATGCCATAGACCGAGCCCGACGCGCCGGTCATGGCGACGATCAGGCGGCGGGGCGGCTTGCTGTTGCGCGGAGTGCTCATTGATTCTCTGCTTCCTTTTTCCAGCGGAACAGGTGGTCTTCCAGAGGGCGCAGCACGCCCATTTCGAGCGCGGCCATCATCACCACCAGGGTCAGGGTCCAGGCAAACACCTGATCGGTCTGGATCAGGTCGGCGGCCTGGCGCAGCCGATATCCTACACCGCTCGAGGAACCGAGCGTTTCGGCAACCAGCGACACCCGCCAGCCGAAACCGAAGGCGAGGCGCGCACCCGAGAAGAAATAGGGCAGGATGGTCGGCAGGTAAATCTTCAGCATGACCTTCCACGACGGCATGCGCAGCACGTGGGCCAGTTCGATGAAGTCGGCGCTGACCGTGCGCGTGCCCTGCCAGACATTGGTGATGATCAGCGGCATCGCGGTCATGAACACCACAAAGATCGTGGTGGCATTCGACACGCCGAACCAGATGATCGCGAAAATGGCCCAGATCGCCGACGACACGGTATTCATCACCGGAATGACCGGTTCGAAAAACTCACCGAGACGGCGGTTGGCGCCGAACAGAATGCCCAGCGGCAGGCCGATCACCGTGGCGAGGATAAAGCCGGCTGCAACGCGGCCCAGCGTGATGCCCAGATTGCTCCACAGATCGCCATTGGCGGAAATCTGCAGCAGGGAATTCCAAACGCGGACTGGGCCGGGCAGGATGTAGTGCGGCACACCCAGCGCCAGCACCCACCACACGCCGAGAATGGTGCCGATCAGGGCGACCCGCTGTAACAGCAGGTCGAACCGGAGCAGGCGTGCAGTGCCGCGGGCGTGGATCCGGCTTTCGAGAACTTCAGGCATTCCGGGATATTACTTCGGCGGCGCGGTGAAATAGGTGCCGCGGCCGCTGGCGACGAGTGCGCCGTCCTTGTCATAGACATAGGCTTCCGCGGTCGAATACTGGCTGCCGCTGCGCACGACGCGGCCTTTGGCGGTCAGGTCGCCGGGCATTGCCGCCTTGTGATAATCGACGCGGATGTCGATGGTCGGTACCGGACGGCCCAGCTGTGCGGCGATGGCGTAGTCGGCAACAACGTCAACAATCGCGGCGAGGATGCCGCCGTGGGTGTATTTGCGCTCGGGGTTGACCACCCATTCCTCGCGCCAGGTCGCTTTCACCTCGATGCCGTCGTCGTCGGCCTTGAGGAAGGTGAAGTTGAGCCATTGGTTGAACGGGCCGCGGGTGATCAGTTTCTGCAGTTGCTCAAGGGTGGGTTTGGTGTCGGTCATTACGGGCTCCGGTTCGATTCAGGATTGAAGACTACTGGGTGACGGGGCGCAACCTATAAATTATCAGGCTGCTGATGAATTCTTCTAAGCACTGCTGCCGGCGACGATGCTGCGCAGTTTGTCGCGATCAATCTTGTTGGTGCCGGCGAGCGGCAGTTGTTCCAGAAAGAACACCCGGCGCGGGTGCTGGTATACGGGTCCGTTTTTCAGGGCGAACTGGCGGAGGTCGTCCTCCGTCGCAGTCTGGCCGTTGCGCAGGACGATAAAGGCATAAGGCACCTGGCCTTTCAGATCGTGACTGAAGGGCATCACGCAGGCCTGATGCACGGCCGGGTGACGCTCCAGCAGGCGTTCGACTTCGATCGGGAAGATGTTTTCGCCGCCGCAGACGAACATGTCGTCGGTGCGGCCGACAAAAAAGTAGAAACCCCCGGCGTCGCGCCGGCAGACGTCACCGGTGTGATACCAGCCGCCCTGCAGGCGTTTCGCGGATTCCTCGGGAAGATTGTGATAACCCAGCAGGATGCCGGGATTTTTCAGCAGCAGTTCGCCTTCGTCGGCATTCGGACCGTTGATCAGCTTCGCTTCGGTGCCGGGGTAGGGTACGCCGATCGAGCCCATCGGACGCGGCTTGTTGTCGGGGTGAGGGCCCAGCGGCACCGGTCCGCCTTCGGTGACGCCGTAAACCACCAGCGGCTCGGCGTTGGGAAAATGTACGCGGATGTCGGCGAGCAGTTGCGGCGACGACGGCGCAGAGCCCATCATCACCGTGCGCACCGAGGTGGTGTCGGTGTTGGTCAGCAGCTCCTTGCGGGCGAGCAGCATCGAGATCATCGTCGGTACGCCGGAAATCACCGTGCAGTGGAAACGTTCGATGGCCGCGATGTAGTGTTCGACATTGAACTGCGGCATCAGCACCAGCGTGGCGCCGGCGGTCAGACCCTGCTTGATCGCGTTGAGTGCGTTCTTGTGATACAGCGGGGCTGCAACAAGAATGACATCGTTTTCGCTGGTGCCGCGGGTGTGCGCCAGAATCCGGCGGCTCCAGTTCTGGCCGTAATGGCTGAGCAGCACGCCCTTGGGTTTGCCGGTGGAGCCCGAGGTATAGGGCTGTATCGCGACGGTATCGGGTCCGGGTTCGACCGGTGTAAACGGACCGGCATCAAGGAAGTCAGCGAAGGCATTGCTGTCGTCAAATGCGATCGCGGAGAGATCAGGCGGCAACAGATGGCGGTAAGCCGATTCGCAGAACGCCAGCTTTGCGCCGGCATCACCGGCAATATAACGCACGGTCTCGGCGGCGAGCTTGATGTTGACCGGTACCGGAATCACGCCGGCACGCATCGCGCCGAGCAGCGTGGTGACGAACTCGACGCGGTTCAGCGACAGGATGCAGATGCGGTCGCCGGCTTTGAGGCCGCGGCGGATCAGTCCGCGCGCAACGGCGTCGGCCTGGGCGTCGAGAACGGCAAAGCTGTGTTCCCGCAGCGAACCCGGGTCGCGCAGGTCGACCAGCGCGGTCCGCGTGCTGCCGGCATGCGCGCTGAACGGGGTTCCCAGATTGCCCGGGTAACCCCGCGGTTCGGGGCGGGGAACAGCCATGGTTTTCCGTTCAGGGGGTGATGATGACTTTGCCGAAGACTTCGCGGTCTTCGATCAGCTTCAGGCCCTGCGCGGCTTTTTCCAGCGGCAACACTTCGTCGATCACCGGCTTCATCTTGCCTTCCTGGATCAGATCCATCAGCGCTTTCAGGTTGTCGTCGTAGAAGCTGTTCGAACCGACGACCTGGAGTTCGAAGCTCCAGATATAGCGCAGATCTTCTTTCGGGTCATAGCCGGCGGTTGCGCCGCAGACCAGGATCTTGCCGCCGCGTTTGACGCATTTCAGCGAAGGCGCCCAGGTGTCGCCGCCGGTGAAGTTGATGACGACGTCGACGCCGCCTTCATAGTTGCGGCGCTGCGGCTTGCCGAATTTTTCGACAGCCCACTTCGAGAAGTCGGTTTCCTTGTAGTTGATCACGTGGTCGGCGCCGAGATCCTTCAGCCGCTGGATCTTGTCGGCGCTGGAAGCGCAGGCAATGACTTCTGCGCCGAGCATCTTGGCCAGCAGCACGCAACCGGTGCCGACGCCGCCGCTGGCGCCGAGCACCAGGACCTTGTCGCCCTTCTTGATGGTGTTGTGGGTGATGATCATGCGGTGCGCGGTACCGTAGGCGACGGGCAGCGACGCGGCCTGCTCGTAGCTGACGT
>CBHTVL010000261.1:0-4201 GCA_966096475.1 uncultured Burkholderiales bacterium | reverse complement strand
GTTTCCTCGTCGGGTTCTGAGGTTCATCTGGAAGGCGCAGGATGATCAGCCAGCTGGTTATCAGCATGAGCGCCGAGCCGAGCAACGCATAAAGCAGCCCGCCCCACTGTTAAAGCAATCCTGAAAGCAGGGGGCCCAGGAAACGACCCAGTGCATTGGCTGCATAATAAAACCCCACATCCTCGGCCGCTTTCTCCGAGCCTGCGTATGCCAGCACCAGATAGCTGTGCACGGAGGAGTTCACCGCAAACACAAATCCGAAAACGCCGAGCCCGGTGATCACCACCCATTGCAGTTGAGGGGCATCGAGGTAAACAGCCGTGGCAAGTCCCGCAGGGATCAGCGCCAGTGCAGCGGACCAGGCGCGAGCGGCCGGAACCTCCTCGCTCAGACCGTCCGCGCTGCGGCGAACCAGCTGCGGCGCGAGGGCCTGCACCAGGCCGTAGCCGATGGTCCATACGGCGAGAAAGCCGCCCACCATCGAAAATGTCCAGCCAGCCGAATACAAAAATACCGGCACGCCGACCACGAACCAGACATCGCGTGCTCCGAACAAAACGACGCGTGCTGCCGCTAGCGCATTGATGCCCGGATTTTTGGAGAACAGTTCCTTTGCCGATTTCGAGGCCCTGTTTTTGCCCATCATCGGCGGCAATGAGAACACCACGCCAAGCAGCACCAGTGCGAGCAGTACGGCCATCAACCACAGCGACAGCCGAAAGCCCAGTGTTTCAAGCAACAGGCCGCCAAGGAAAAAACCGACGCCTTTCATTGCATTTTTGCTGCCGGTAAACCACGCGACCCATTTGAACAACTGCCCGGCCTGCCGGTTTTCGACCTGATCGACGGTCACCTTGATTGCAGATTTGCTGGCGGTTTTGGTCAGGTCCTTGGCCACGCCGCAGATGCCCTGTGCCACCAGCACCCACGCTACCGAAAGGGCTGCCGTCCAATCCGGATTGAGTTGGGAGAGCAGGGTGAAGCCGATGATCTGGGTAGTGAGTCCGATCACCAGCATTTTTGCGATGCCAAAGCGGACCGCTAGCCAGCCGCCAATCAGGTTGGCAACAATGCCGGCGGCCTCGTAAAGCAGGAACAGGAGAGCCAGCGTAAAAGGCGAGTAGCCCAGCCGGTAAAAATGCAGCAGCACCAGCATGCGCAACGCGCCATCAGTGAGGGTGAATCCCCAATACGCAGCTGTGACGATGGCGTAATTGCGCACAGCATGCGGCATTTCAGATCCCGGCTTCATTCATGTGGCAGGCGAGATCGACCATGCGGCAGGCATAACCCATTTCATTGTCGTACCAGGCGTAAACCTTGAGCAGCGTGCCGTCGGTGACCATGGTCGATGGCGCATCAACAATGCTGCTGCGGGTGTCGCGTGCGTAGTCGGCACTGACCAGCGGACGCGTTTCATAGCCGAGGATGCCGGCGAGCGGGCCTTTTGCGGCGGATGCAAACAGTGCGTTGACCTCTTCTGCCGAGGTCGCGCGCTGCAGTTCGAAGACGCAGTCGGTGAGGGATGCATTCAGTACTGGCGCCCGGACGGCATGCCCGTTGAGTTTGCCTTTGAGTTCCGGATAAATCAGTGCGATCGCCGTCGCGCTGCCGGTTGTGGTCGGGGCCAGACTGGTCATCGCGCTGCGCGCGCGCCGCAGATCCTTGTGTGCGGCATCCACCATCACATTGGTGTTGGTCGGATCGTGGATGGTGGTGATCTGCCCGTGACGGATGCCCAGATTTTCGTGCACGACCTTCACCACAGGCGCGAGACAATTGGTGGTGCAGGAGGCTGCGGTAACGATGCGATCCCTTGCCGGGTTGTAGCGCTCATGATTGATGCCGACAACGATGTTCAATACATTCCCGACCTTGACCGGTGCTGCAACGATGACGCGTTTTGCGCCGCGTTTGAGGTGGCCTTCCAGCGTTTCGGGTGTGAGGAATTTGCCTGTGCACTCAAGGACGACGTCAACGCCCAGATCGCCCCAGGGAATTTCGGCGGCGGTCGCGTGCGCACTGAACGAAAGGCGGCGGTCATTGATGGTGATGGCTTGTTCGCCATCCGCAGATATTGCCGCCCGCCATTTCCCCTGCACACTGTCGAAAGCCAGCAGATGTGCGATGGCTGCTGCTCCGCCCTTTAGTTCGTTGACATGGACCACATCAAGGCGATTTCCGGCGCGGGGGTCGTCATCTGGCCGTTCGGCGGCTCCCAATGCGGCGCGCAGCGCCAGGCGACCGATGCGCCCCATGCCGTTGATTCCGACTTTCATGCGTTGCTCCTATGAATATTCTGATGTTTCAATTAATGTTGAAATATAGGGTGAATTTAATCTGGAAATGTGACAAACATAAGTCAGCCTGCTGGTACGGTTCCACGGCGATCCGGCGCTTTTGGGCAATGTATTCCATGGGCGGCGGTCAGACGGGTATCCCTGCACCTTGGGCTTCGGGTACAATGTCGGAATTACGTAAAGAAATGATATATTTTTGATGAAAAACAATGACTTGGCGCGGGTCCGCGGCAGCCTGGTGGCAATCGTCACGCCGATGGAAGAAGACGGCAGTCTGGACCTTGCCGCATTTCGCAAACTGATCGACTGGCATATTGCCGAAGGCACTGACGGCATCGTTGTCGTCGGCACCACCGGCGAGTCGCCGACGGTGGATGTGGAAGAGCATGTTTTGCTGATTGAAACCGCAGTCAAACATGCCGCGAACCGTATTCCGGTCATTGCCGGCACCGGTGCCAATTCCACCCGTGAAGCGATCGAACTGTCGAAATTCGCCAAGACCGCGGGCGCGATGATGAGCCTGTCCGTCGTGCCGTATTACAACAAGCCGACGCAGGAAGGTCTTTACCGCCATTTCAAGGCGATCGCCGAAGCGGTGGATATTCCGCAGATTCTCTACAACGTACCGGGCCGCACAGTCGCCGACATGTCGAACGACACCGTGCTGCGGCTGGCACAGGTGCCGGGCATCGTCGGCATCAAGGATGCCACCGGCAATCTCGACCGCGGCACCGATCTGCTGCGCCGCAAGCCGGCGTCTTTCCGTGTGTTAAGCGGAGACGACGCCACCGGCATCGCGCTGATGCTGCTGGGCGGTGACGGCGTCATTTCGGTGACCTCCAATGTGGCGCCCCGCCTGATGCGCGAAATGTGTGATGCGGCGCTTGGCGGCAACGCGGCGAAAGCAGTGGAACTCAATAACCGGCTGCTCGGCTTGCATCGCCATCTGTTCTGCGAGGCGAATCCGATCCCGGTGAAGTGGGCGGTGCAGCAGCTCGGTTTGATGAAAGGCGGCATCCGTTTGCCGCTGACAACGCTGTCCCCGGATTGCCATGAACTGGTGATTGGGGCGATGAAACAGGCCGGTGTCACGGCCGTCGCAGGAGGTCAGCGTCATGCAGTGGCGTAAATCATTTCTTATTGCAGTTGTTCTTGCTGCGGGGTTTGCACTGGGTGCGTGCAGCTCCTTCGATGTCCCGAGCAAGAAAGTCGATTACAAGAGCACCACCAAGCTGCCGCCGCTGGATATTCCGCCGGATCTGGCGCGGCCTGGCGGTGATGACCGTTTTGTCGTCCCGGACGGCCCGCCCAAAGGTACGGCGACGTTTTCGGATTACAGCAAGGACCGCGCCGGCAAACCGGCAATCGCTTCGGCGGGCGGCACCGCGGTATTGCCCAGCGTCGACAACGTGCGTATCGACCGCTCCGGCACCCAGCGCTGGCTGGTGGTTCCGGGCGCACCGGAACAGCTGTGGTCCGTGGTGAAAGAGTTCTGGCAGGAAACCGGTTTTATCATCAACATGGAATCGCCGGAAGCGGGTGTCATGGAGACCGACTGGTCGGAAAACCGCGCCAAGATTCCCCAGTCCGGTATTTCCGGAATGATCGGTCGTGCGCTCGACAGCATTTATTCAACCGCCGAGCGTGACAAGTATCGCACCCGGCTGGAGCGCGGCGCGCAACCGGGAACCACCGAGATCTACATCAGTCATCGCGGCATGGAAGAAATTTTCATCTCCGAGTACAAGGATCAGATGCGCTGGCAGCCGCGCAAACCCGATCCTGATCTTGAAGCCGAGATGCTGCGCAAGCTGATGGTCCGCTTCGGTGTCGATGACAGCCGCGCCAAGACACAGATTGCCGGAGCCGCTCCGCAGCTGCAGGCGAAAATCAATCGCGGA
>CBHTVL010000260.1:0-4210 GCA_966096475.1 uncultured Burkholderiales bacterium | reverse complement strand
TCTGTAAATATATGTTTTTATTGAATAATTTATGCGGATTAATACATCCACTGGCCGCCGTTGACGTGGATCGTCTGGCCGGTGATGAAGCCGGCGCCGGGACTGCACAGGAAACGCACGGTGGCGGCGATCTCGTTCGGTTCGCCATAACGGCTCAGCGGAATATGCCCGGTCGCGGCAGGGCGCTCGGCGCGTTTGCCGACGCGTACGGTGTTGAAGTGACCGGGCGAGACGCAGTTGAAGCGGATGCCTTGCGGACCGAATTCCCGCGCCAGTGCGCGCGTCATGCCGGCGAGCCCGCTTTTACCGGCAGAACTGTGCACCTTGCCGACCGCACCGTTGAGCGCGGTATCACCGCCGAGCGTGATGACGTCGCCGCGTCCCGCTTTCAGCATGCCCGGCAACACCGCCTGGATGCAATGAAAGGAGCCGTCGAGCGAAATGCCCATGACCTGCCGCCATTCGTCGAAGCTCATTTCCATGAACGGAATCTCGCGGCGTACCGAGGCATTGAGCACCAGAATGTCCACCGCACCGAGTTCGGCAGTGACTGCCGTGTGCATCCGCTGCACGGCCGCAGCATCCGCGATATCGGCGAGGAATACGGCGGCGGTGCCGCCGGCCGCGCGGATTTCCTGTGCGACAGCGTCGGCTTCAGCGCGTGAAGCACGGGTGTTGATCGCGACTTTGGCGCCTGCCGCTGCCAGTTCCAGCGCGATGGCGCGACCGAGGTTTTTCGCGGCACCGGTGACCAATGCGACCTTGCCGGCGAGTTCTTTTGTTGTGTTCATGATGATGTGCGGACTGATGTGCTGACTTCACGTCCCGAAAAAGGAGCCGCAAGCATAACGGGGAATGCCTGTTGTTGCGACCATGCCCGCCGTCTCGTCCACATGCTGTATTGCACTGCCGCGGCTGGTATAGTCACGGCCCGGGGTTTTCAACAAACCCCCGCCGAAAAATTCCATAAAGTGTCCGGAGGCATCATGAGGTTCCTGCAAATCATTGCGGTTATTGCGCTGGCGACCGGCGCGGTCGCGCAAGCGGCACAGAAGGGCGGTCCGACGCCGGCCGGCGAGTATCCGACCAAGCCGGTGCGCATTCTCGTCGGCTTCACGCCGGGCGGCGGTCCGGATATCACGGCGCGTTATCTGGCGCAGAAACTCACGGAAGAATTCAAGCAGCAGGTCATCGTCGACAACCGGCCGGGCGCCGGCGGCACCATTGCCGCGAATCTGACCGCAACAGCCAACCCCGACGGTTACACGCTGCTGTCGGTGTCCTCCGCCCACGCCGTAGCGCCGGCGATTTACGACAAGCTGCCCTACGACGCGCGTCGTGACCTGATGGGCATCTCGCTGTCGGCGGTGTCGAAGTATGTGCTGGTGACTTCACCCTCGGGTTTTCGTAACCTGAAAGACCTGTTCGCAGCGGCGCGCGCCAAACCGGGTTCGATGAATTTTTCCTCTGCAGGCATCGGCAGCGGTACGCATTTCGCCGGTGAACTGTTGAAGAGCATGGCGAAGCTGGATGTCGTACACATCCCGTTCAAGGGCATTCCCGAGGCGCTGGCCGAGGCGATGACCGGCCGCGTGCAGTTTTTCATGGCGCCGATCGCCAATGCCGTGCCGCAGGTACGTGACGGCAAGCTTCTGGCGCTGGGTGTATCGTCACTGAAACGTGATGCGCTGCTGCCGGATGTGCCGACCATCGCCGATTCCGGCGTGCCCGGTTATGACGCGATCCTGTGGTTTGGTCTGGTCACCACTGCCAAGACGCCGGCGCCGGTGATTGCCGAACTCAACCGCGAGGTCAAACGCATCCTCAGCGAAGACGATGTGAAGCGGCGCTGGGCGCCGATCGGTCTCGAGCCGTCGCCGACCACGCCGGAAGGATTCGACAAGCTGATTGCATCCGACATCGCGACATTCACCAAACTGGCCAAGGCCGGCAATATCAAGGCGCAATGAGTTCAAGGCGCAATGAGTCAAAGCACAAATAAAGGAGGCACCATGAAAATCAAAACCAACGGCATTGAAATCAACTGCGTCATCGAGGGCGAAGGTCCCTGGGTGACGATGTCGCATTCACTGGCCTGCAATCTGTCGATGTGGGATGACCAGGCGAAACTGCTGGTGTCCAAGGGTTATAAAGTGCTGCGTTTCGATACCCGCGGCCATGGCGCCAGCGATGCGCCGGATGTGACCTATACGCTCGAGCAGATGGCCGATGACCTGCACGGCCTTTATGCGGCGCTGGGCATCAAACATTCGCACTGGATCGGCCTGTCGATGGGCGGCATGATCGGCGAAACCTATGCGCTGAAATATCCCGGTGTGTTCAGCAGCATGATCCTCGCCGATACCACCAGCCGCCGGCCGCCCAATGCCGAGCAGATGTGGGGTGAGCGGGTGAAGATGGCGCGGGCACAGGGCATGGATGTGCTGGTCGACAGCACGCTGGGACGCTGGTTCACCGAACCCTTCCGCAAGGCACAGCCGGCGATCATGGAAAAAATCGGCAACGACATCCGCAATACGCCGGTCGCGGGTTTTGCCGGCAGTTGCGAAGCGATTGCCAAGATCGATGTGCTGGACCAGCTGAAGGACATCAACTGCCCGGCGCTGGTCATCGTCGGCGATCAGGACCACGGCACGCCGCCGGAAATGGCGCGTCAGATCCAGGCCAATCTGCGCGGCTCGGAACTGCTGATTATCCCGTCGGCGGCCCACCTGTCCAATGTCGAGCAGCCCGCAGCCTTCAACAAGGCGATGCTGGATTTCCTCGCCAAGGTGAAAAACTGATGCAGGCGCGGACGTTCGCTGTTGCGGCGTTCGCGCTGGTTTCCCTGTTCGCGCTCACCGGATGTGATGCGCTGCTCGGCGGCGAAGAAGTTGCCCGCATCCCCCTGCAGCGCCAGGCTGACGGCGGTTACGCGCCGGTGCGCATTGTGCTGAAAGCGGACATGAGTCCGGTGGCTTTGACGCTGCATGCCGATTTTGCCTGGGGCAAGCGTGAAGAGCACGGCCGCTGGAATACCTACCGCGTGACTTTGCGCGGCAGCAACGGCGCGACCAAAAGCGGCGAATTCCACGTCAACAGCCCCGAACTGCCGCCGGTCGAGTCATCGGGTCCGCCGTCATCGCTGGTTCAGCCCATGCTGCAGGTCGACATTCCGGCCGACGGGGAATATGAAATTGAAGTGGCGGCAGTGAAGCCGGCGGAAGTCACGCTGGAGGCTGCGCAGCTCGGTGTGCGCATGCATGTATCGCGCTCGCCGCGAATCTGAAATACCCATGAGACGGGCATCATTTGAACCCTGCTGATTCCGCCGCTGCGAAAGGCGATGTTGCGCAACTGCGCCGCCTGATGCGTTTCCTGCAGCCGTACCGCGGCCGCGTAATGATCGCGCTCGGTGCGTTGCTGGTTGCTTCCGGTTCTGTGCTGGCTTTGGGGCAGGGCCTGCGCTTTGTCATCGATTCCGGTTTCGGCAGCGGCAATCCGGCGATGCTCAATGCCGCGCTGGCCGGCGTGATCGCGGTTGCCGTGGTGCTTGCTGTGTCCACCTACGCGCGTTTTTACCTGATGATGAGCACCGGCGAGCGGGTGATCGCCGACCTGCGCCGCGCGGTGTTTGCCCATGTGCTGACGCTGTCGCCGGCTTTCTTTGATGCCACCCGCACTGGCGATATCGTGTCGCGGGTTACCAACGACAGCGAGCCACTGCGCCAGGTCATCGGTTTCGGTCTGTCGATGCTGCTGCGCAATGGCCTGATGATGATCGGCGCACTGGTGCTGCTGTTCACCACCAGCCCGCGGCTGGCTTTCCTGATCGTCCTCGGCGTGCCGGCGACGCTGATCCCCATCCTGTTGCTGGGCCGTTATGTGCGGCGGCTGTCACGCAGCAACCAGGATCGTGTCGCTGAAGTGTCGGCGCAGGTTGACGAGGCGATGCACGAGATCCGCACCGTGCAGGCCTATGGTCATGAGCCGCGGACGGCAGAAACGTTTGACGCCGCCATCGCAGCCGCCTGTGCTTCGGGCGTCGAGCGCGTGCGCGTCAAAGCCTGGCTGATTTCATCGGTGATGCTGATCGCGTTCTGCGCGGTCGGCGTCATCCTGTGGATCGGCGGTCATGATGTTCTTGAGGGGCGTCTCACGGCGGGGCAGCTGTCGGCTTTTGTGTTTTATGCCGGTGTCGTCGCCAGCG
>CBHTVL010000259.1:0-4218 GCA_966096475.1 uncultured Burkholderiales bacterium | reverse complement strand
GGCGCAATCGGTGCGGAAATGGTCGCGCGTTCGCCCGCTGACGGCTACACACTGCTGCTCGCCAATCCCGGCCCCAATGCAATCAATCCGATGCTGCAACCGAAAACGCCTTATGACCCGATCAAGGATTTTTCGATGGTCACGCTGATGGCGGTATCGCCGCAGGTGCTGGTTGCCCATCCCTCGATGCCGGTGCGCTCGGCGCGTGACCTTGTCGCGCTGGCCAAATCCAAACCCGGCCAGATCAACTACGGCTCCTCGGGCACCGGTGCGATCACCCACCTGTCGATGGAATTCTTCAAGGCCAAAACCAAAACCGACATGGTGCATATCCCGTACAAGGGCGCGAACATTTCGCTGACCGAACTGGTCGGCGGCCAGGTATCGGTGATGTTTGCGGCACTGGGCTCGATCCAGAGCATGCTCGGTTCACAGCGGGTACGCGCCATCGGCATCGCCGCGCGCGAACGTTCACCGCTGCTGCCGGGCGTGCCGGCGATTTCGGAGAGCGGCATCACCGATTTCGAAGTGGTTAACTGGTTCGGCATCGACGCGCCGGCAAATACGCCGCGTCCGGTGGTGGAACGGCTGAACCAGAGCATCAATCGCGTCGTACAATCGGCCGACAGCCGCGAACGTTTTTCGACCATGGGTTTTGTTCCGCGGGGCACCACGCCCGAGGAATTCGAACAGCACGTCAAATCGGAAATCGCCCGCTGGGGCTCGGTGATCAAGTCACAGAACATCAAGCCTGAATAAACAGGCAAATCAACATCAACACGCAAGGCAGCATCCACAAGGAAGACAGATGAAACTCCTCGTATTACCCGGCGACGGCATCGGCCCGGAAATCACTGAAGCCACTCTCGCCGTCCTCGACCAGGCCAGCAAGAAGTTCAAGCTGGGTCTCGAATGGGATCAGCGCGAAATCGGTTTCGGCGCGCTGAAAAAACACGGTTCGACCTTCCCGGAAACGATTCAGGAGGCTGCCCGTCAGGCGCCCGGCATCATTCTCGGCCCGGTCGATCACCTGCAATACCCCAACAAGGAACAGGGCGGCATCAATCCCTCGGGCTGGCTGCGGGTGCAACTCGACCTGTTTGCCAATATCCGTCCCGCGAAGTCGCGCATGGGCGTAGGCCTGACCGGCAAGCCGATTGATCTGGTGATCTTCCGCGAGTGCACCGAAGGTTTTTACGGTGACCGCAATATGTTCATGGGCCGCGGCGAATTCATGCCGACCGAAGACGTCGCCATCGCCATCCGCAAGGTCACCGCCAAACAGAGCCGGCGAATTGCCGAAGTCGCTTTTGAATGGGCACGCCGCCGCCGCAAAAAAGTCACCGCCGTACACAAGGCCAATGTGCTGCGTCTGTCCGACGGTCTGTTTCTCAAGGAAGTGCGCGCTGTGGCAAAGCAGTATCCGGATGTCGAGCTCGATGAAAAAATCGTCGATGCGATGGCCGCGCTGTTGGTGCGCAACCCCGACAAATTCGACTGCATCGTCACCGGCAATATGTTCGGCGACATCCTGTCAGACGAAGCCTCGGAACTCTCCGGCGGCCTGGGACTGGCCGGCTCAACGATGACCGGCGACAACGCTTGCTGCGCGCAGGCACAGCACGGCTCCGCGCCGGACATCGCCGGTCAGGACAAGGCCAATCCGGTATCGCTGATGCTGTCGGCAGCAATGCTGCTGGAATGGCTGGCAGTGAAACACAGCCGTCCGGAATTCGATGCCGCGGCCAAGGCGATCGAAGCGGCAATCGACGCCGCACTGCAGTCGCCGGAAACCCGCACTGCCGATCTCGGCGGCAAGCTGGGCACCAAGGCCTTCACCGCCAAACTCGTCGCGACGATCTGAGTCTTCGCTGAATCAAGCCGCCGGACGCGATTCCGGCGGCCCCTTCAGTTCCACCGTATTGCCTTCCGGATCGCTGAGATACAGCGAAGGCCCTGTCCCGTCGGCGCCGTAACGCGGTTTGATTTCACCGGGCACCACGCCATGTTGTATGAGATGCGTGGTCAGCGCACCGGGATCAAAAGGTTCGATCCGCAGGCACAGGTGATCCATATTGCGCCCTTCCGTACCCGGCGCGGCGCCGCCCTTGCGGCCGATGGCGCCATCCACCGCCACCAGATCGATCAGCGAATTGCCGGCGCGCAACTGCGTGAGACCGAGATCCTCACGCTCTTTTTCCACCGTGCAGCCGAGCACCTCGCAGTAAAAACGCATCATGCGCGGCACATTCACCGCGCGCAGCACCACATGATCCAGGCCGAGAATGCTGAACATGCGCTAGGGCCGAAAAAAAGCCGCCGCAGTTGAGGCTGCAGCGGCCGGTGTGACGGAAGTCATGGGGCGTTACAAGTATTTGTTTTTAAACAATTATTTGTTGATGTCGCCCATGCACAGATACTTCACTTCAACAAATTCTTCGATGCCGTACTTCGAACCTTCACGGCCGATGCCCGACTCCTTGATGCCGCCGAAGGGCGCGATCTCGTTGGAGATGATGCCGACGTTGATACCGACGATCCCTGACTCAAGACCTTCGGCAATACGCCAGATGCGGCCAATGTCGCGGCTGTAGAAGTACGAGGCAAGACCGTATTCGGTGTTGTTCGCCAGCTTCAGCAGTTCGTCTTCAGTCTTGAAGCGATACAGCGGTGCCACCGGGCCGAAGGTTTCTTCGTGGGTGACTTTCATGTCGGTGGTGACGTTGGCGAGCACGGTGGGCTGGAAGAACTGGCCGCCCTTTTCGTGACGCTTGCCGCCGGTCAGCACTTTCGCGCCCTTGGCCAGCGCGTCCTCGATGTGCTCCTCAACCTTCTCAACCGCTTTCATGTCGATCAGCGGGCCCTGCAGATTGCCGTCCTCGAGACCGTTGCCGACTTTCATCTGGCTGACGCGCTCGGAGAGCATTTTCGAGAATTTGTCGTACACGCCGTCCTGCACAAAGATGCGGTTGGCGCAGACGCAGGTCTGGCCGGTGTTGCGGAACTTCGAGGCCATCGCACCTTCAACCGCCGATGCCAGATCGGCATCATCAAACACGATGAACGGCGCATTGCCGCCGAGTTCCAGCGAAACCTTTTTCACCGTCGTCGCGCATTGCTGCATCAGCAGCTTGCCGATTTCAGTCGAACCGGTGAAGGTGAACTTGCGCACCAGCGAGTTGGTGGTCAGTTCCTTGCCGATGGGGCCGGCGGAACCGGTGACTACCGACAGCACACCTTTCGGGATACCGGCGCGCTCAGCCAGTTCGCACAGCGCGAGTGCCGAGTACGGCGTTTGCGAAGCCGGCTTGATCACCATCGTGCAGCCGGCGGCCAGCGCCGGGCCGGCTTTGCGCGTGATCATCGCGTTGGGGAAGTTCCACGGCGTTACCGCAGCGCAGACACCGATCGGCTGCTTGATGACAACAATGCGCTTGTCCGGTGCATGAGTCGGGATGGTGTCACCGTAAATACGTTTGCCTTCTTCGGCAAACCATTCGATGAACGACGCACCATAGGCGATCTCGCCGCGCGACTCGGCAATCGGCTTGCCCTGCTCCACAGTCATCAGCTTCGCCAGGTCTTCCTGGTTGGCCATCATCAGGTCGAACCACTTGCGCAGGATGATCGAACGTTCCTTGGCAGTCTTCGCACGCCAGGCCGGCCATGCTGCATTCGCCGCTTCGATGGCACGGCGGGTTTCCGCCACGCCCATTTTCGGTACGGTGCCGACCGGCACGCCGGTCGCCGGGTTGACCACGGTCAGCGTCGACTTGTCGTCGGCGTCCACCCAGGCGCCGTCCACGTAACACTGCTGGCGGAACTGGATCTTGTCCTTCAGTTCAACTCCCGGATCGGCTTTCTGCAACATGACTCAACTCCTTGCGCAAGCTGGAAAAAAAGCGGGGGCGCCAGAGGCATCCCCGCGAGACAAAATGAGTATAACAAAGGCCATCCGACCAATCAGGGACCAATCCGGCGGCAAAAGCGGGCATTCCGACTCGGCAGGCAAATGGTTGTATATAATGGCGAATCCGGAATTCAGCAGCACACCAAGAAAAAAAGGATTGCACCATGCTTCGCCTCGCCCGCCGCCTGCGCTTCATTACCGTCTGCGCCATTGCCAGTCTGGTCATGCTCGGCGGCTGCGCGACCCCCGGCACCGGTGACCCTCGCGATCCCTTCGAACCGATGAACCGCGCCATCTACTCCTTCAAT
>CBHTVL010000258.1:0-4230 GCA_966096475.1 uncultured Burkholderiales bacterium | reverse complement strand
GGCGCTGACCGACGTCAGGTCGCTGATTCGACTTGTGGGATAAGACGCTACCACTTTGGCGAGCGGAAAAGAAAAGGGGCCGGAGAATACTCCGGCCCCTTCAAATTGGTGGAGGCGGCGGGAATTGAACCCGCGTCCGCAAGCCCTCCACAGTCAAGACTACATGCTTAGCCTGGTTATTTGGGTTTCGCCTCGCACCCGCCAACCGGCAGGCTGGTGTTTGGCTAGTCGCTTCGACGGATCCACAAGGTTCAGCGACCAAACCCTGCAGAGAGGCTGATGTAAATGACGTTGCACCCCTCTCGGGGCCTGACCCATCAGCAGATCAGTGCAACGTCTAGCCGGTGTTAGGCGGCTAGAGAATAACGCTCGTCGTTGGCGTGTATAGAATTTCCAGCGGATTTACAAGGTAACTGGACCTTGGCATGCCTTGTGCTGCTTTGTAACCCACGTCGAAACCAAGTCGCCCCCGGTCTCTTGTAGCTGGGACATTATCGCATACCGGTAAGTTCCCGCCGGACAGGCGGGGATTAAAGCGGTTTGTTCTGGCTTTTGCGGACTGCAAGGCGGGAGCGGGATTTTTTTTCCGGGGTCCCGCCGGCTGCTGTGGCTGCTGGGGTGGCGGCGGCCACAGTGGCATTCTCGGGTTGCAGCATTGCTGCGACATCCAGACGAAGACTTTCCGGCAGGTTCAGCCGGGACAGTTGCCGGAGCCTGGATTCGGCATCGGGTAGTTCATGCAGTCCAAGCATGTAGATCAGCAGGTCATCGGTGGTCGGCATATTGCCCAGCGTGCGCGTGAACGCTTCCGGCAATGCCGTGACCTGCGGATTGAGGCCGGGGAAGAGGACGCGAGCAACGAAATCGCCGCAGTTCAGGCAATACGCTTCTCCCGGCTGGCGGATGACGCAATAGCCTGTTTCATTGTCGACCCAGAACGCAACGCGAGGCCCCAGTTCATATTTGAGTAACTGCATTTCCGCAGCCGATGCGAAGGGGCGGATGCCGTGGAGGTGTTCGATGAAGAATTTTTTCCCGTCGACAATCAGAATGCTGTTGTGGACGAACTCGGAAACGATCACGCCCGCGCCGGGAAATGACCAGGCAATTCGCTCGTCTTCCAGTTCGATGCCGACCTGTTCCTCCAGCGTGCCGTCGGGATGGGTGATCAGAAAGTAGTGAACATATCCGGCCTGGCCGTCGCCGGTTTTGGTGACGGCGTGGATGTCTGTGCTGGTTGTGCGGGCGGAAGATGCCGCAAAAGCCTGCTGCATAGGGCAGTACGGCAAGGCCTGCAGCAGGAGAAGCGCAACGGTCCACAAGAGGTATCGCATGGCTGGCGATACTCACATGGCATCAGTGTCTCTACCACCGATGCGTGACTGCATGTCACGCATCAACGACGGCCTTACTGACGCACTGTCAGGCTGTCAGTGATTGTGATGAATGTATTGAAGAATTTCGGCCGGAGTGTCGACAACGGCCGTGGCACCCCACTGGTCCGGGTTGCTGCCGTTGAGGTAGCCGAAGCGGACGGCAACGGTTTTCATGCCGGCGGCTTTGCCGGCCACGATATCGCGTTCGTCATCGCCGACATAGAGGCAGCTGGAGGGCGGCAGTTCAAGAATGCCGGCCGCGGCGAGCAGCGGGGCGGGATGGGGTTTCATCTGACCGGTCGTATCGCCGCCGATAATGCAGCCGGCGCGGGCGCTGTAGCCCAGTTGCTGCATCAGCGGCAGTGCGAAGCGTTCGGCTTTATTGGTCACGATGCCCCAGCGCAGTCCGTCGGATTCCAGGCGGTCCACCAGTTCAGGCATGCCCGGGAACAGGCGCGTATCGCAGCAAAGGTTGTTTTCGTAAATCTGCAGGAATTCGTCGCGCATTGCAGCGTAATCCGCGTGATCGGGCCCCATGCCGAAGCCGACACCGAGCAGTCCGCGGGCACCGAGGGAGGTGACGCGTCGTGTTTCGGCCAGTGCGACAGGGCCCATTCCCCGCGCAGCACGCATCTGATTGACTGCGCGTCCGAGATCCGGCGCGGTATCGGCAAAAGTGCCGTCGAGGTCGAACAGTACGGCGCGCATCACAGTTGCGCCGGTTTGGCGGTGCTGAGGATGTAGTTGACGTCGGTGTCCGCTTCGAGGGCGTAGACCTTGGTGAAGGGGTTGTAGGTCATGCCGATCAGGTTGATGGTTTCAAGCCCGGCGCGGCGGCAGGTTGATGACAGTTCCGAGGGTTTGATGAAGCGCTCGTAGTCATGGGTGCCGCGCGGCAGCATGTTGAGTATGTATTCAGCGCCGATGATCGCGAACAGATAGGACTTGGGGTTGCGGTTCAGGGTGGCAAAAAAAGCCTGGCCACCGGGTTTCAGCAGTGCGGCGCAGGCATGTACCACGGCTGCGGGATCCGGCACATGTTCCAGCATTTCCATGCAGGTCACGACGTCGAAGCTGGCGGGGACCTGCTGCGCGAGTTCTTCCACGGCAATCCGCCGGTAATCAACCTGTTGTCCTGATTCAAGGAGGTGCAACTGCGCTACTTTCAGCGGTTTGTCGGCGAGATCGATGCCGGTGACCTGTGCACCACGCGCGGCCATGGCTTCAGCAAGGATGCCGCCGCCGCAGCCGACATCGAGAACTTTTTTGCCCTGCAGCGCTGCGATGCGGTCGATGTGGTCCAGCCGCAGCGGATTTATTTCGTGCAGGGGGCGGAATTCGCTCTGCGGGTCCCACCAGCGGTGTGCGAGTTCGCTGAATTTTTCCAGTTCGGCCGGATCGACGTTGGTGTTCATGATGGATGCAGTTTGTTTTTCCAGTGGGTTGCGCGGGCAGCCAGCGCACTTTCATCGAGATCAAGCAGTACGCCGCCGGCGACACGTTGCCGGCCGCCGACCCAGACATCGGTCACGTGTTCGCGGCCTGCGGCATAAACGAGATGGGAGACGGGGTCGTAACAGGGCGCCAGTTCTGTGGCCGACAGGTTCACTGCCGTCAGGTCTGCCCATTTACCTGTTGTGATTGAGCCGATCTGATCCTGCAGACCCAGGGCGCGGGCGCCGCCGAGCGTGGCGGCTTCCAGCGCCTGGTGCGCGGGCATAACGCGTGGATCGCCGCTGTTACCTTTGGCCAGCAATGCTGCGGTACGCATTTCAGTGAACAGGTCGAGGCGGTTGTTGCTGGCGGCGCTGTCGGTGCCGAGTCCGAGGTTGACGCCGGCCTGCAGCAAACCCGTGACCGGAGCCATCCCGCTGCCCAGCTTGAGGTTTGAACTTGGGCAGTGCGCCACCGAGCAGCCATGCCGGGCCAGCAGTTCGATTTCCGAAGCGTTGAAATGCACGCCATGCACGGCAATCAAGCCGGGGCCGAGCAGGCCCAGTTTCTCCAGCCGTTCGATCGGGCGCATCCCGTGTGCAGCTAGGCTGTCGCTGATTTCCTGTACGGTCTCGTGCAGATGAATATGTACCGGCAGGTCAAGTTCGCCGGCGTAGATGGCGATTTGGACGAAGGTGGCGTCGGAAACAGTGAACGGGGCGTGCGGTGCCAGACAGAATGACAGCAGCGGTTCATCGCGCAGCGTATCGCGAAGCGCGATGCCCTTGCTCAGGTAATCCTGGGCATCTGCGGCATAGGCCGAGCGGAATTCGACGGCGATGATGCCCAGGGCGGCCCGCATGCCGGCCCGCAGCGCGGCACGGGCAGCAGCTTCGGGGAAAAAATACATGTCATTGAAGCAGGTCACGCCGCCGCGCAGCATCTCTGCGCAGGCCAGCAGGGTGCCGTCGTGTACGAATTCGTCGGAAACGACGCGGGATTCCGCCGGCCAGATGTGGTTCTGCAGCCAGTCCATCAGTGCCAGGTCGTCTGCCATGCCGCGCATCAGGCTCATGGCGGCGTGGGTGTGCAGGTTGACGAGCCCCGGGATCAGTGCCTGTCCGGGCAGGCTAATGCGCGGAGTGTCGGGATAACGTGCCAGAGCATCTGCTGCAGGGAGAACCGCTGCAATGCGGCTGTCCTCAATTACAACGGCGTGATCGGTCAGCACCGTGGCTTTGGGGATGACCGGGATAACCCAGCGGGGTTCGATGACGGTGGTAGCGGGCATGCGGAGTCGATGCGGTAAAGAAGGATTGTAGTGCAAAAAAAAAAAGCCAGGCCGAAGCAGGGCTTTTAATTTTTTGAGGTAACGGGGTTAGTTGGATTCAGGTTTGGGTTCCGGGTTGGTTTCGGGTTT
>CBHTVL010000257.1:0-4242 GCA_966096475.1 uncultured Burkholderiales bacterium | reverse complement strand
AGATCGCCAAGGAGCCGATCTCCATGGAGACGCCGATCGGCGACGACGACGATTCGCACCTTGGCGATTTCATCGAGGATCAGTCGACCATGGCGCCCAGCGATGCGGCCGTTTACGGCAGTCTGCGCGATGTCACCGGTGATGTGCTGGATACACTGACGCCGCGTGAAGCCAAGGTGCTGCGCATGCGTTTCGGCATCGAAATGAACACCGACCACACGCTGGAAGAAGTTGGCAAGCAGTTCGACGTTACGCGTGAACGTATCCGCCAGATCGAAGCGAAAGCGCTGCGCAAGCTGCGCCATCCGTCGCGTTCGGAACGGCTGCGCAGCTTCCTCGACAACGAGAACTGATCCTCAAGCCGCAGGAAGGCAAAGGGCTGCCGGAAGGCAGCCCTTTTTGTTTTGGCCGCTGCGGAAGCGGCGGTTCTAGAACTGCTTGCCCAGATAGAAATAGAGGCTGTCGACACCGCCGGTCCCTCGTCCGTAACCGAGGTAGGCCGGGCCCAGCGGACTGTCGATGGCGATGAAGATGCTGCCTGCGGTGAGCAGGCCGTCGGGACTGCCCGGTACCAGCGGTGCGCCGACACGGCCGGCTTCCAGTGAAAAGCCGCCATAAGCACCTTCGAGAATCGTGCCCTGCATGATGCGGTGGTAATACATGGCGCGGCCGAAACTCAGGCTTTCCCCGTAGAGCTGGCCGGTCTTGTAACCCGACAGCTGCATGAAGCCGCCCCACTGGAACTGGTCGTAGTAGGGCAGGCGGTTGTCACCCAGTGCGCCGCCGGCTTTTACCGCGAAGTTGAAAGTGTGGTTGCCGATGGAGTGGGCGACCGAACCGTCGATGTCCCATTTGGTGTAATTGACTGCAGAACCCAGGGCGGTATTGGAGTCGTAGATATTCATGCCGCCGCTCCAGCCGGAGCGCGGGAAACTCACGCTGTCCAGGCGGTCGAAAAACAGACGGGCACGGTAACCGGCGACATCAATATTCTTTTCAGGCGGAGTCAGGGCTTGCGGTCCGGTATCGAGCGAGGGATCGAGTTTGCCGGCGAGCACACCCAGCCGGATTTCTCCGTAGCGGCGGAAATTCAGCCCGAGGTCGACACCGGCCATGGTGGACGCAAAGTCATATCGCGCGAGCCGGTTGTCGCCGTTGTAGATGGTGGTCGAGCGGCGTTCCAGCGTTGCATGAGGCGCGATGAAGAAATCGCCCTCGGCGTTGAGCGGCTGGTAAAACTCGGTGGCCAGTCTGGAGGTGCGGCCCACCTGCAGGTCGGTGCGCCACTCGCCGCCCAAGGCGTTGAGCCAGGTCTTGCGGTAACTGGCGAGCAGGTTGAAGTAGGCGTCACCGGTGAAATCACTGGACAGACCCAGCCCGAAGCGCAGATAGTCCGGCCCCCAGGATTTTTCGAT
Source organism: uncultured Burkholderiales bacterium (assembly GCA_966096475.1). Lineage (GTDB taxonomy): Bacteria > Pseudomonadota > Gammaproteobacteria > Burkholderiales > SG8-41. The sequence goes on along the minus strand of CBHTVL010000257.1, from coordinate 2,827 downwards.
GGCATCGACCGCCAGTACCCGTCTTCCGGGTTCTTCGAGGAAGCGGTAATTCACATGTTCGAAATCCCCGGTGCCGTAGAGCCGGCGCATGTCGCGGTCGAGGGTTTGCTGGTCGATGGGTTTGCGCGGCTGTGTATCCATGACCGCCTGCGCCGTCAGCGCATTGACCCGTTCCAGATTCGCAAAGCGGATTTCATCGACGGGTTGCAGATCGGGTGCGACCGCGACCTGCTGGTGCCGGCGCAGTTCGGCATATTCTTTTTCGGAGACAGCCAGTTGCGTCAGTCGATCTGCCATCTTTCGCGCCGCCGCTTCACCGGTGGGCGCGATTCTGGTCAGGTGATCAAAATCGCCGGTTGAAAAATCCCCCAGTTCCGGAGAAATCAGGATGTCGGTGGGTTTCAATGTGGCGAGGGAGGCCTGCACGTTCTGCTCGGTCAGGATGCTGAGCATCTGTCCGGTGACGCCGAGGATGGAGGTCAGCGCTTCGCGTTTGAGCAGCGGCGTGCCGACATTGACCGCGATGATGATATCGGCGCCCATCGCGCGTGCGGCTTCCACCGGCAGGTTGCTGGTGAGCATGCCGTCGACCAGCATCATGCCGCCGAATTCCGCCGGCGCCACGGCACCGGGCACCGACATGCTGGCGCGCATCACGTTGGCGAGTTCACCGTCGCGGAACACCACGGCCTTGCCCGTGACCAGATCCGTGGCGACGGCGCGGAAAGGGATCGGCAGCTTGTCGAACTGGTAATAACCCTTGGCTTTGGCAAGGCGGCGCAGCACGGTTTCGAGTTGCACGCCGGTGACCACGCCTTTGGGCAGCCCCAGCCCTTTGCTGGTGACACCGATCTCGGGACCGAAGAACAGGCGATAGTCGTCCTGCTTGCGGCGCACCGGCATTTCCTCGCGCGGCGGATTTTCCTTGAACAGCAGTTCGGTGGTGATCTCCTGGAGGATTTCCTGCATCTCCGGCACGGTGGTGCCGGTGGCATATCCGGCGCCGACCAGCGCCCCCATGCTGGTGCCGGTAATGCAGTGGATCGGCACCCGCAGTTCTTCCAGCACCTTGATGACGCCGACATGCGCTGCACCGCGTGCGCCGCCGCCTGACAGGACCAGGCAGATTTTCGGTTTTTTGCCTTTGCCGGCAGAAGCGGCTGTTTCACCGGTTTGCGCATGCAGATTCGCGGCGGCAAGCAGGGCAACGGTGGCCATGCAAGCCGTGATCATCAGTGCATGGAGGCGTGGTTTGTTGTTCATGGGTGTTCCTGTCCTGCGGATGGCGTTATTCGGTCTTATGGAGCCGGCGTTTTGATGTTGCGGATGCGTTGCGAAAAATCGGTCGCATGGTCCGCGGCCTGTGCCTGCGGATTGATATGGGCGCGGCGCTGCAGTTCGGCGAAAGACAGGCTCCGGTCGAGCATTCCGGATTCGTAGAGATATTCCGGAACATAGCCGCTGACCAGGATTTTCCAGCTGAAGGGGAGATGCTCGGGGTTGACCTTCGAGTGAAACCAGATGTTCGTCGTGCAGTTGGTGGTCAGGGTGTTGTAGAACTCGGGAGAATCTTTCAAGCTATTGATTTTATTGATGTAATCCATGAAAACGCGGCGACCGTTTTCCAGGCTGCCGCCCTGCAGCCGGTAGACATAAACATCTTCCGGCGGCTGGTGGCGATAGTTGGTCCGCAAGCGGATCACATCGCGTTCGTCGGCGACCACGTAGTGCAGTTCGTATCGCCGGAAGAATCCCTTCAGCGTCGAGTAATCCTCGCTTTTTTCCTTGCGCGTCTCGATGGAGACGGCGAGATGGTCGCCGCCTTCGAATGCGAAGCTGATGAAAATATGCGCGATGGCCGGTCCCATCCAGTACACCGCAACGAGGTCCACGCCTTCGAGTTTGCGCAGATCAAACTGTTTGTCATACCAGGCCGGCACGTAATCAAACTCGCTGTGGTAGTCGAAATTGCGGATGTTGTGCATGGTGACGAGATCGCCGCTGACCGTTGCATGGGGCAGCACGGAAACGTCGGCCTGCCATGCGCGATCGTTTGACGGCGTGATCGTTGACCACCAGATCAGCACCAGCACGAGCTGCACAACATGAGCGCCGAGTGCAGGCCAGCGCCTGCGTCCTGAAAACAGCGCTACCAGGGTCATCAGTGACACCAGTGCCGAACTGCACGCGAGTGCGATATGCAGGCCGTTTTGCGGCGTCGTATAGAGCAGTGCGAGGCCGGCCCATACGGCGGACAACAGGATAAAAACGAAGGCCATGCCGATACCGGATATTTTGATGACAGCTTTTTTCATCAGCAGTGGTCTTTGATCATGGCCGGCGCCGCCGGAATTGCCGGAAACCCGGCAGTGTTCGGACGCAAGACGCATCGGCATCGGAGCACGCCGGAAGCGTACCGGCTAATGTCGCCAATGGCAAACCGCATAAGGACTCGCTTGCAGCCGGCGCTGCGGGTTAGACTTCGCCGGAAGCTCAGGCGTGCACATGGGCGACAGATCAGACGGAGAAGGGCATGAGTGAAATACCGAACGACAAAGTACCGAATGAGCTGGCACGCACCACTTTTGCCGTCCTGTTTATCGGCGGACTGATTTTTGCATCATTCTGGATCACCCGCCCCTTTTTGGCGCCGCTGATCTGGGCGACGATGATCGTGGTGGCGACCTGGCCGATGATGCGGCGCGTGCAGAGCCGGCTTTGGGGCCGGCGGGGTCTGGCGGTCGTGGTCATGACTCTCGGGCTGCTGCTGGTTTTTGTCGTGCCCCTGACGCTGGCGATTGCCACCATCGTGGATCATGCCGATGAA
>CBHTVL010000256.1:0-4246 GCA_966096475.1 uncultured Burkholderiales bacterium | reverse complement strand
GCCTTCCGGTCGGCGCATTGGGATTCGGAAAGATGATGCCGCCATTGGGTCGCAGGTAATCATCAACCACGATTTCAAACGAGCGATTCAAGGACACCGGCTCGTAGGGAATGTCGTACAAGCCGCAGTACACCGGGTAAAAACTGTAGGTGATGTCCGGAAACAGCACCGGCTTGTCGTGCTTGAGCAGTCCGAGGAAAACATGCGCCAGCACTTCATCGGAACCGTTGCCGACAAAGACATGGGCCGGCGTGACGCCGTAGCGCTGCGCAATCGCCGCACGCAGTTTGTCGCTGGCCGGATCCGGATACAGACGAAGGGATTCGCCGATCTCGGCGCGCAGCGCATCGAGCACGCGGCGGCTCGGCCCGTACGGACTCTCGTTGGTATTGAGCTTGATCAGGTTAGGCAGCTTGGGTTGTTCGCCCGGCACATACGGCGTCAGTCCCTGCACCACCTTGCTCCAGTAGCGGCTCATGGTCAGCCCTTGCCCCGCAAACGCAGTTCTGCCGAACGCGCGTGCGCCGGCAGGCCTTCGCCTGTCGCCAGTTCAACGGCAATCCGGCCAAGTTTCTCTGCGCCTTCAGCAGACACCCGAATCACGCTGGAGCGTTTCTGGAAATCATAAACACCCAGCGGCGACGAGAAACGCGCGGTGCGCGAGGTCGGCAGCACGTGATTGGGCCCTGCGCAGTAGTCGCCCAGTGCCTCCGAGGTGTAGCGGCCCATGAAAATCGCGCCGGCATGGCGGATTTTCGACAGCAACACCTGCGGATCTTCGACCGACAGTTCGAGATGCTCCGGCGCGATGCGGTTGACCAGTGCACAGGCCTCATCAATATCGCGCACCTGAATCAGCGCGCCGCGACCTTTGAGCGAGGCCTCGATCACCGCCCGGCGCGGCATGTCCGGCAGCAGCTTTGCAATACTCTCCGATACCGCATCCAGATATTCCGCATCCGGCGCGAGCAGAATCGACTGCGCGAGTTCATCGTGCTCGGCTTGCGAAAACAGATCCATCGCCACCCAGTCGGGATCGGTACTGCCGTCGCCGACCACCAGAATCTCCGAAGGCCCGGCAACCATGTCGATGCCGACCACGCCGAACACGCGCCGCTTCGCCGCAGCCACATAGGCGTTACCCGGACCGACAATCTTGTCGACCTGCGGAATCGTCGCCGTGCCGTAGGCCAGCGCCGCCACCGCCTGTGCGCCGCCAATGGTGAACACGCGGTCGACGCCGCAGATCGCGGCAGCCGCCAGCACCAGATCATTTTTTTCACCGCGCGGCGTCGGCACCACCATGATCACTTCGGTGACACCCGCAACCTTGGCCGGCACCGCGTTCATGATCACTGACGACGGATACGCCGCCTTGCCGCCAGGCACGTAGAGCCCCGCGCGATCCAGCGCGGTGATCTGCTGGCCGAGTTCATTGCCGTCGCTGTCGGTATAACCCCAGGACTCGGCACGCTGCCGCTGGTGATATTCGCGTACGCGTGCAGCAGCGGCTTCCAGGGCAGTGCGGCGGGCCGCGGGTATCCGCGCCAGTGCGGCCTGCAGTTCGGTTTTGGGGATTTCCAGTGCCGCGAGCGTATCGGCCTTCACGCCGTCAAAACGTGCGGTGTATTCCAGCACTGCAGCATCACCGCGTTTTTTGACATCGGCAAGAATCGCCGCGACCGTGGTATCGACCTGCGGATCCTGCGCGGACTCGAACGCCAGCAACTCGGCCAGGCGCTGTTCGAAATCAGGCTGGGTGGTGGAGAGCCGGCGCATGATCAGCCGACGGCACGGGTGAAAGTATCAATCAGCGGCTGCAGCTGCTCGCGCTTGAGTTTCAGCGCCGCCTGGTTGACCACCAGACGCGAGCTGATGTGTACGATCTCCTCGACCGCCACCAGACCGTTTGCTTTCAGTGTACCGCCGGTGCTGACCAGATCAACAATGGCGTCGGCAAGCCCGACCAGCGGCGCCAGCTCCATCGAACCGTAGAGTTTGATCAGATCAACATGCACGCCCTTGTTGGCGAAGTGCTCGCGCGCGGTTTGCACGTATTTGGTGGCGATTTTCAGCCTCGCCCCCTGACGCACGGCGCTGGCGTAATCAAAATCCTTGCGCACGGCGACCATCATCCGGCACTTGGCAATTTTCAGATCGAGCGGCGTGTACAGGCCGTCGCCACCGTGTTCGTCGAGGACATCCTTGCCCGCCACGCCGATATCGGCGCCGCCGAACTGGACATAGGTCGGCACGTCGGTGGCGCGGACAATGATCACGCGCACATTGCGGCGATTGGTTTCGAGAATCAGTTTGCGCGAAGTCTCGGGATTTTCACGCGTGACGATGCCCGCGGCTTTCAGCAGCGGCACGGTTTCGTCAAAAATGCGGCCCTTGGAGAGCGCAATGGTGATCATGGCTGGATGGTGTCCCATACCGGCGCCCGCAGGCGCTCGGAAAGTCATGAATTGTAACGTATTTCCGCTGCAGACCGGTGCGCGAACGGTTCACGAAACCGTCGCCAGCGGTTACACTGCAACCTTGATTCACGCACCTATTGTTTAGCGAACCCCGCCCCGAGCCGCTCCCCGCCATGTCCGCCGAAAACGTCGTTGAAATCCAGGATCTCGCGTTCTCCTACGGAAGCCGCGAAATCTTCAAATCCGTGAACCTGACCATCCCCAGGGGCAAGGTCGTCGGCATCATGGGCGCGAGCGGTTGCGGCAAAACCACGCTGATGCAACTGATCGGCGCGCAACTGCGTCCGTCCAAAGGCCGCGTCAATGTGCTGGGCCAGGACATCCACAGCCTTGACCGCGATGCGCTGTACAAGCTGCGCCGGCGCATGGGCATGCAGTTCCAGCAGGGCGGCCTGTTCACCGACCTGTCGGTGTTCGAGAACATCGCCTTCCAGATGCGCGAAAAAACCAAACTGCCCGAGGACATGATCAATGACCTCGTGCTGATGAAACTCAACGCGGTCGGTCTGCGCGGCGCGGCGCAATTGATGCCGTCGGAATGTTCAGGCGGCATGGTGCGACGTGTCGGCCTGGCCCGCGCCATCGCGCTGGACCCGGACCTGATCATGTACGACGAGCCTTTCGCCGGCCTTGATCCGATTTCCTGCAATGTCGTCGGCAAACTGATCCGCCGGCTCAACGACGCGCTGGGCGTTACCTCGATCGTGGTGTCTTACGATGCACAGGAATCGCTGAAGGCCATCGACTACGTCTATTTCCTCGCCGACGGCGCCGTCGTTGCACAGGGCACGACGGAAGAAGTGAAGAATTCGACTGACCCGTTCGTGAAGCAGTTCATCGGCGGCCTGCCCGATGGCCCGGTGCCCTTCCACTACCCGCAGAATACCTACGCCGCCGACCTCGAACTGTCGGCGTAATTCCTCAAGCAGAACCGCAGTCCGGCGCCGCGCTCAGCGCTCACGACGGATGCGTGCACCCAGCCGCGACAGTTTTTCCTCGATGCGCTCGTAACCGCGATCAAGGTGGTAAATGCGTTCGACCGTGGTCGTGCCGCGCGCCACCAGTCCTGAAATCACCAGGCTTGCCGACGCACGCAGATCGGTCGCCATCACCGTCGCGCCGTTCAGTTCCGGTACACCCTTGATCACCGCGGTGTTGCCTTCAACCGCAATATCGGCGCCGAGCCGCTGCATTTCCTGCACATGCATGAAGCGGTTTTCAAAAATGGTCTCAACCACTCGGGCGGTGCCCTGCGCCACGCAGTTCAGCGCCATGAACTGCGCTTGCATGTCGGTGGGAAAAGCCGGATAAGGCGCCGTGCGGAGATTCACCGCCTTCAGGGCACCATTGGCTTTGACGTGAATCCAGTCCTCACCGGTTTCGATGTGGACGCCAGCCTCGCGCAGCTTGTCGAGTACCGCATCCAGTGTTTTCGGGCGCGTGCCGGTCAAACGCACATCGCCACCGGTCACGGCGGCAGCGACGAGGAAGGTTCCGGTTTCAATACGGTCAGGCATCACCGAGTGGCGCGCACCATGCAAACGCTCGACGCCTTCGATGGTGATCACATCGGTGCCGGCGCCGCTGATTTTTGCGCCCATCGCCGTCAGGCAGGCAGCAAGATCGAGGATCTCCGGCTCACGCGCCGCGTTCTCGATCACCGTCGTGCCGTCGGCCAGCGCCCCCGCCAACAGCAGGTTTTCGGTGCCGGTCACCGTGACGATGTCCAAGCAGATGCGCGCGCCCCTCAGGCGGCGGGCGCGGGC
>CBHTVL010000255.1:0-4252 GCA_966096475.1 uncultured Burkholderiales bacterium | reverse complement strand
ACAGCAACATCAGGCGGAGCCAGTCAGGAACGCCGCGTCACCACCCCCGAAACCGCGCCGCCGGCACCACCGGCCTTCGTTTTCACTGAAAAAAAAACGGCCAGCGGCAATCCCACGGTGCTGACTGGAACACTCGGCGTCGCCGGCGCCAATGGCGGCGACGCCGGTGGAGCGACCGTATTCGCCAGTCAGCTGACGTTATCCGGAACAACACTGATTGGTTTGAATGTCACAGGCACCGAGGACAACGGCACTCCGTTCACTTTCAGCGGAACAACAACGGTTGGCGCAGTGGCCGAGGCCGGCTCCAGTCCGGATATCTATGCCAACTGGGGACGCTGGACCAGCGGCACCATCGTTGACAACGGTGTCGTCATTACTCTGGGGCCCGCGCCCAACGGACAATTTCATTACATCTACGGCGAATTGACGCCACCGGATGTTGTTGCCGCAAAAACCGGAACCGCAGTATTCAGCCGCGTTGGAGGTACCACGCCAACGGACAGCGTGTCACCGGTCAATACCGCTTCGAGTTTCACCTTCGGCACGATCGGCATCAACTTCACCACGCGCACCGCGAGCCTGAGCAGCCTGAACATGTCCTTCCCGACCGGCGTCAACTACAACTTCAGCAGTGTGCCGCTGACCATGAATTTTGGCGGCGGCGCGGCAAGCATTGAAGGACGCGTCACCAACAGCACAGGGTGCACGGGCGGCGCCTGCATCACCAGTTCACCGGCCACCCTGAAAATCGATGGCGCCTTTTTGGGTGCCAGCGGGAATCACATCGGTGCAGTTTTCGCCACGCAGTCCGTTGCCGGCACTACGGCGTCAGCCCAACTGTTCAAGTGCACGGCCTGCCCCTGAACGGCCGGCAGTCTCAGACGGAGCGACGCTCCATGACAGCCTGCGCAATGGTGCCGCTGTCGACATGTTCCAGCTCCCCCCCCACCGGCAGACCGCGGGCAATGCGCGTGACCTTGATTCCCTTGGCACGCAACAGCTCGCCGGCGTAATGGGCGGTGGCTTCACCTTCGACGGTGAAATTCGTCGCCAGCACCACTTCCTCAACAACCCCGTCGTTCGCGCGGTGCAGTAACCGCTCCAGATGGATGTCGCGGGGGCCGATGCCGTCGAGTGGTGACAGCGCGCCCATCAGCACAAAATACAAACCGTCAAAACACTGCGCCTGCTCCATCATCAGCAGGTCGCCCGGCGTTTCGATGACGCACAGCAGATGCGCATTTCGCCTTGGCGAACGGCACAAACTGCAAACCGGCTCTTCCGAAAAGTTATTGCAAAGATCGCAGTGACGCACGCGCTCGAGCGCCGCCCCCATCGCCACAGCCAGACGCTCCGCGCCGGGACGATCCCGCTGCAGCAGATGAAATGCCATGCGTTGCGCTGACCGCGGCCCGACGCCGGGCAGGCAGCGCAAGGCGTCGATCAGGGCCTGCAGGGACGACGGCGAATTCACGTTATAATTATTTGATTTTATTTGTTTTTTAGAACGGCAATTTCATGCCGGGCGGCAGCGGCAAGCCGGCCGTCACACCGGCCATTTTTTCCTGGCTGGTCGCTTCCGCCTTGCGCACGGCATCATTCATCGCCAGTGCAATCAGGTCTTCGAGCATTTCGCGGTCGTCACCGATCACCGAAGGATCAATGCTCACGCGTTTGACTTCATGACGGCAGGTCATCACCACCTTGACCATGCCCGAACCCGATTGGCCTTCCACTTCGATCAGCGCAAGCTGTTCCTGCGCCTTGCGCATGTTGTCCTGCATCTGCTGCGCCTGCTTCATCAGCCCGGCAAGCTGGCCTTTCATCATGATGGCAACCTCTGTCTGGTTTATTTGGGTTTGATCGAACCGTCGTCCAGCGAACCGTCGAAATCCTCGATCAGTTCACGCACGAAGGGATCCTGACGGATCTCGGCAACGGCCTCCGCATGACGCTGCTCGATCTTGCGGTCGGTCATCGCTTTCGGCGACACGCCGGCGACATCGCCGGCAATGAACGACACCCGCGTTTGCGCACCGAGATGCTGGCGCAATGCGGCGGTCAGTTTCTCGCGATAGGGTTTGTCGAACATGCGTTCGTCGGCCGGTGAAATTCTCAGTTCCACTTCATCGGCCGTACGTTTGGTCATTTCACAGCGCAGCGCCAGCTGATTGGCCATTGCGCTCAATCCCAACTGACCGACCAGATCCGCCCAGGATGAAGGATCGGCTTTCGGAGGAGCGCCTGCCGGTGCGGCGGACGACCGCGCGGCGGGCGCCGGAGCCGCCGCAGACGGCGCCGCTTCGCGGGCGCGCACCGGTGCTTCGGCGACAGTCGCTCCGCCGGGTGCAAAAGCCAGCATGCGCAGCAGCGTCATCATGAAACCGGCGTGTTCATCCGGTGCAAGGCCGATTTCGGCACGCCCCTGCACCGCGATCTGGTAATACAGCTGAAGTTCGTCCGCACCGAATGTCTGCGCCAGCTCCAGTATCGCCGGTGCATCAGGATCATCATCGGCCAGACTGCCCGGCACCACCTGCGCCAGCGCCATGCGATGCAGCAAGGCGGCGAGATCCTGCAATGCTGATTCAAACGACAGGCTGCGTTCACCCATGCGCCCCGCTTCAGCCGCCAGCGCCGCACCATCGCGCGCGGCCAGCGCACGCAACACTGAATGCAGATAGGTCTGGTCAACAGCGCCGAGCATGGCCCGGGTTGAGGCCTCATCCAGCGCACCGCCGCCGTGCGCAATCGCCTGATCCAGCAGGCTCAGCGCATCTCGCAAACTGCCTTCTGCGGCCCGCGCCACGAGAGCAATCGAATGTGCATCGGACTGGACGTTCTCGGCGGCCAGTACTTCGGTGAGTCGATCGCGAATCTGTTGCGGCGGAATCTGTTTCAGGCCGAACTGCAGACAGCGCGACAGCACCGTGACCGGAATCTTCTGCGGATCAGTCGTCGCCAGAATGAATTTGACGTGCCCCGGCGGCTCTTCCAGCGTTTTCAGCATCGCATTGAATGCCGAGCGCGAGAGCATGTGCACTTCGTCGATGATGTAAACCTTGTAGCGGCCGCTGGTCGGCGCATAAAGCGCGTTCTCCAGCAGCTCCCGCATATTGTCGACCTGGGTGTTTGATGCTGCATCGAGTTCGATCAGGTCGACAAAACGGCCGGCATCGATTTCGGTACAGGCGCCGCATTTGCCGCAGGGTGCGTCGGTGACGCCGGTTTCGCAGTTCAGCGACTTGGCAAGAATCCGTGCCAATGTGGTTTTGCCCACACCGCGGGTGCCGGTAAAAAGATAGGCGTGATGCAAGCGTTGCTGGCGCAGCGCATTGGTCAGCGCGCGCACGACATGTTCCTGGCCGACCAGTTCGGTAAAGCTGCGGGGGCGCCACTTGCGGGCTAGGACCTGGGTCACGGCGTCTCTGGAATCGGTTCGGTGGTGGCTGAAGACTGCTATTTTAGCCGCAAAGCCGGGGCTTGCCTTCAGCGACTACTGGAACCAGTACTGCAGCCGGAACTGATGGAAATTGATCCCGTCGTTGGTTTCCTTGATATTGCCGTTGGAGAGATGCTGGTAACGGTATCCGAGATCGTAGGCCCCGCGCGCGCCGAAACGATAGCCAAAGCCCAGATGATCCCCGAACTGGAATGCGCTGCCGAAGCGCTTGTCATCGAGCTTGGTCGAAGACAGCAGGTGGATGCCGATGCCGCCCTCGAAATAAGCGCCTTGAAGTCCGTCCCCCTGCAACCTGAACACCGGCGTCAGACTGATGTCTGTCAGATGGGCATTGGTCGGATCGCGTTCCCAGCGGGCAGCTGACAAGTCCCAGTAACCGCCAAGATGCCAGCCGTTACCCTGAAACCATCGTTTGGACCATTGCCACTGCACGCCGGCGCCGACCATGCTGCTGCGGTCGTCGTCATACCCGCCGTATTCGACGGTCATGCCGTCAACGGCAGCGACCGGACCGGACATCATCAACAACAGCGCGGTGACCATCACGTCCCGCGTGATTTTTTTCAGTGACATCACCAAAAACGGCCAATAAGGCCATCCCGCCCTGTTTCAGAATTGGGGTGGCGAGCCAAACCCCCGGCACTCGCATTAAATAGCTGTGGCTGCTTCCTTCCGGACCTGACCAGGTTCACTACCATGCGATGCGGGGAGGCCCGCCGTAAGAAAGTCGTAAGTATGCACGGTAAAACAGCTTTTTGCCATCATTCCGGCCCCTCGCCGTCTTTA
>CBHTVL010000254.1:0-4253 GCA_966096475.1 uncultured Burkholderiales bacterium | reverse complement strand
AAGGCGCATGCCTTTCTGTCGGCGTCGATGGCCGTGCGTCAGGCCCGCCTGCAGGACCTGCACGGTCCTTCATCACCCGGTGCCTTGAGTCTCGCACTGGCGCCGGTGTTAACGATTCCCGCCGTGCTCCTGATCCTGAAGTTTTCGGGGCTTGAGTCATGGCCCTGGTGGTGGAGTGTCGTACTGGGTCTGGCCTGGGCGCCGTTGCTGTGGTTGCCGGCGGTGTCTGCGGGTTTGCACGCGCGGATCGGGCCGCTGCTGTTCGGGCTTGCGACGGTTGCCGGGCTCACGCTTGCTGCCATGGCCGTGCATGCGCTGCCGCTGGGCATCAAGGACATGCCGCACCACGTGCTCGGGCTGATCGCATTGACCGGCATGGGTGCGCTCTATCTCTGGCTGGTGTTGCTGCAACTTCGGCCGCAATGGCTTTCCCGTTGGCGCCGGTGGAGCTACGCCGGTTTTTATGTGGACGAGGCCTACACCCGTCTGACCTTGCAGCTGTGGCCGGCCCGCTGGACGTCCGGGCCCGGCGAAAACGTTGAACCAAAAACCAGCGCAGCCACGCTGAATTGAACAACCGGAGAATTTCATGATGGCCGTATCGACTGCCGACGCGCAGCCTGGCAAGGCGGGTTTGATTCCCGCCGATCCCCGCAGTGCCGAACTGGATGCGCAAATAGAGCAGGCCTGCAGTCAAGCCTGTCAGGCGATAGCACCTGCCTGGCCGCTGGACCGCGCCATTGCTGTCAACCCCCACTGGGCGCGTATCGGCATGCCGGTGCGTCGGGTCGCTGCGCGGATGGCGGTGCTCGGCGGCATCCGGGTGTTTCCGCCGCGAGACCGGCAGCTTCAGGCCTGGAATGAAGGGCGGATCAGCGGTGACGATCTTGCGCAGGCCCTGCGTCAACTGCCCGATGCGCGGGCGGTGGGCCTGTCGCCACGCCAGTGTAAGGATGCGCTGCAAGCGGTCACGCCGTTGAAGCAATTGCCGCTGCTGATCGACGTGCTTGATAACGATCCCAATCGACATTCCCGGCTGTCCTGGCGTCAGGCCATCACGCATCAAGTCAGCCAAACCTGTGCCGCCTATTTTGATGAGCACCAGGCCGATTGGCAGCCCGAGCGCGCGCAAGGTTTGTACGCGTTTTGGCGGGACACGCTGCAGCACGATCACGGCATCGGCTTGTTGATGGGCTTGCCCCACATTGGTCGTGCCATCGATGCACTACCTGCGACTGCGCAGGACGCGGAACGCTGGGTGATTCATCACCTCGGCCTGCCGCAGGCGGTGTGGGCGGATTACCTGGAGTCGGTTCTGCTCACAGTCAATGGCTGGGCTTCATGGTGTGCCTACCTCGGATGGCAAGCGGGGCTTGAAGGCCGAAGTGACCCGCACTTGCGCGAACTGCTGGCGATCCGGCTCGCCTGGGGTGCGCTGTTGTTGAAGTGCAAGGATGATGTGGCGACCCGGCAGGCGTTTGTCGCGCTTCAGCAGGCATGGAGCCGGGCACCTGTGGTGTTGAAAGACGCCGAACAGGCCCTGCTCATTGACGAGGTCTGGCAACTGGCTCTGGAGATCGGCTATCAGCGCGATCTGGCAGGACGGCTGGCTTCGGCAAGTGCTCCGGTCCTTTCCAATGAAGAGATCGAGGTTCAGGCAGCCTTCTGCATCGATGTGCGCAGCGAGCCCTTGCGCCGCGCCGTTGAGGCTGTGTGGCCCGGCGTTCAGACGCTGGGTTTTGCGGGCTTCTTCGGTTTGCCGGTGGCCTACACGCCGCTCGCCACACAAGCACGCCGGCCGCAGTTGCCCGGCTTGCTTGCACCGGCGATGGAGGTGAACGATTGCATTGCGAGTGCTGATTATGCAGGGCAGGAATCCGAGACCATACTGCAAGATGCTGCCGGTCGTTCACGCCGGACCCGATTCGCCATGGCCGATCAGTGGCATTCTGTGAGTCGCTGGCCCGGCGCCGCGTTCTCGTTTGTGGAAGCCGCGGGATTGGGTTACCTCGGCAAGCTCGGCAACTGGCTGTTGCCGCGGAAGCTCGGTCGTGCACTTGATGATCTGGAAGGGTTGCATGCCCGTTACCACGCAATCTGTCGGCCCCGTCTGACCGGCTTGGATCCGGTGACCAAGACCACGCTGGCGGCGCGTGTGCTGCATGCGATGGGTCTGGAAAAATATCTGGCACCTCTGGTGGTGCTGGTCGGGCACGGCAGTCAGTCGGCCAATAACGCTCACGCGGCAGCGCTGGACTGCGGTGCGTGCTGCGGTCAGACCGGCGAGGTCAATGCGCGCAGCCTGGCGCATTTACTCAACGAACCGGCGGTCCGGCAGGGCCTGAAAGACGGGGGACTCGCCATCCCGGAATCCACAGTGTTCATGGCGGCCCTGCACAACACCACGACGGATGAAATCGAAGGCTTTGATCTCGATCTGTTGCCGCAGGCGGCGCGCGAGCGTTGGGAACGGCTGCAGAAGGTGTTCCTGCAGGCCTGCGATCAGGTGCGCCGGGAAAGAGCGCGCAGCCTCGAGCTCGACCCCGATGTGTCGCACGACGAACTGCTGATGCAGTTGCGTCGCCGGGCCAACGATGGGGCACAGACGCGGCCTGAATGGGGGCTCGCGGGGAATGCGGCGTTTCTGATTGCCCCCCGGCATAGAAGCTGCGGCGTTGTTCTGGGCGGGCGCACATTTCTGCACGATTACGATGCCAGCCAGGATAGTGACGGCAGCGTCCTCGAACTGCTGATGACGGCGCCGATGCTGGTCACCCACTGGATCAACTGGCAGTACCACGCATCGACCTGTGATCCGCTACGGCTCGGCAGCGGCAACAAGGTGCTGCACAATGTGGTGGGGGGCAGCCTCGGTGTCTTCGAGGGCAACGGCGGTGATCTGCGGATCGGGCTCTCCCGTCAGTCGCTACATGATGGCGAACGCTGGATCCATGAGCCCATGCGGCTGACCGTAGTGATCGATGCGGAGCAGGCGGCTATCAATGCAGTAATCGGCAAGCACACGGTCATCAGGCAATTGCTGGATAACGGCTGGCTGCATTTGTGGCGTTTCGGGCTAACCGGTTTCGAGCGGTATGAGAACGGCGCGTGGTTGCCGCTTCGCTTTGAGGCTTGATGATGCGGCTGCCGTGCCGCTGTGGGCGCTGCTGGCAGGCCTTACTGGCGAAACCGGAAATGCCGAAAGACGTATTGGCTGATTGCTCAGGGACGCTCGATGCTGCTTGCTGTCAATTCTTCCCGGGTATTGATGTTGCGGAACGCTGCTTCATCGGCAAACGGCACTTCCACGACCTTCAGCCTTGAATACCAAAGGTCGATCTTGCGGCCGCCACCTTCCAGAAAGGCGGTAAGGCCGGGCAGCACCGACTTTTTGCATAACGAGAACACGGGGTGCGGCTGATCGCCGGTTTTAGCGACGGCAAGTTCGGCGTGATTCGCATCCATCGCAGCCTTGAGCTGCGCGACAAGGTCCAGCGGCAGGAAGGGGGAGTCGCAGGGCGCGGTGACGACCAGCGGATGCGTGGCTTCACTCAGGCCGCGGTGCAGGCCTGCCAGCGGACCGACAAATCCGCTGATCGCGTCGGGGATGACGCGGTATCCAAGTGATTGATATTGTTCAATATTCTGGTTGGCATTGATCAGCAGTTCATCGACCTGCGGGGCGAAACGTTCGATGACGTGCTGCGCCATCGGTTTGCCGCGCAGCAGTTGCAGGCCCTTGTCGACGCCGCCCATGCGCCGGCCCTGGCCGCCAGCGAGTAACACGCCAGTAACTCCGACTTTCGTCACCGTTATAGTCATGCGGTTAATGTGCGGCTGATCGGTTTGATGAAACGTTCGCGGCCGGTGAACAGCAGATAGTGTTTGTTGACCGCGCGGCCGAGCATGGTGATGCCGGTGCGTTGTGCGACGTCGTGGCCCATCTGCGTCAGTCCTGACCGGGAGACGAGGAAGGGGATGCGCATCTGCGCGGCCTTGATCACCATTTCGGAAGTCAGCCGGCCCGTGGTGTAGAACACCTTGTCCGAGCCGTCGATGTCGTTGAGCCACATCAGGCCGGCAATTGCGTCCACCGCATTGTGGCGGCCGACGTCTTCCACAAAGTGCAGGATTTCGGCGTTGTCGCCGTTGACGGCAGCGAGCGCGCAGCCGTGGACGGCGCCGGCGCTTTTGTAGATGGTTTCGTGTAGCCGAACGGCGTTGAGCAGGGCGTGCAGGCCGGTTTCGCTCAG
>CBHTVL010000253.1:0-4266 GCA_966096475.1 uncultured Burkholderiales bacterium | reverse complement strand
CAGCCGCGGGATGGCGCCGGCAGCGCGCCGTACACCCATTACCATTGTGATTACAACGCTGGTGCGAAGAACACGATTTATGCCGGCGGCAAGACGGCGTCGTACTTGATGTTGCCGATCATTCCCGCGAAGAAGGGGCGCTGAACCACCACGCCGGCCATTGCAGCACAGGCTTCGGCATAACGCGCGCACAGCGCGATGATCCGCCGGTCCTGCTCCGGCTCGTTGACCGGCAGCGGTCCGATGACCAGAACCGCGCCGAGTTTTTTTGCCTCGGTGACGATGGCCGCCAGATTGGCCATGCTGTCATCGACAGCAACACGCAATACGCCGTTTTCTGCAGTCATGTCATTGGCGCCGAAGGAAAACACCGTGCCGTAGCGGCATTCGCGCTGCATCCGTGCCGTGCATTCCGCAAACCAGCGGATGCGGATATCGGCGCTGGTGTCGCGCCGCACGCCGAGGTTGTATGCGGTGAGGTCATGGCCGTCACGGCGGGCCGCAGTTGTTACGCGACCCACCCACCCCAGAGCCGTCTCATCGGCTGTGCCCTGGACAAACGAGTCGCCGACGAAGCAGATGCGGTGGTCTGTGTCCACTGGCTGGTCAGGAATGATTGATCAGGAGTGATCGAGGGTGTCGCGTGCCCAGGCCAGTACCGCGGTCAGCCGCGGCGGCAGCACATCCTCGGACTCGTCGAAAGTGACCCAGCGCCATTCATCGTAAGCGGGCTGGCCGAGTTCATGCACGATGGGCAGCGTCACTTCCGCGGTGTTGGTGATCGCCAGGTAGTAACGCGCGATTTCACCGGTGCCGTAGGCGATGGTTTCCTTGTGCGACTCGGAGGAATCGAAGGTCAGATCCGAGATGCCCGTCCCTTCGGTCGCTTCGCGTCGTGCGGCATCGTGCGCGCTTTCGCCTTCTTCAAGCAGGCCCTTGGGGAAATCCCAGTTGTTGCCCGAACGCAGCACCAGCAGGCGCCAGTCGCCGCCGCGGCGCCGTGCAATGACAACGCCGGCCGAACGGACAACCGTGACGGGCGCGGTCACGGAATCTGGATCTTGCTGCCGGGGTTGCCCATGCCGGGCACGACAATCGACGAGGCCTGCTGGCGGCGCAGTTCCTGCAGTTCACGCACCGTGCGCTCCACGGCTTCCTTGGCGGCATCGCCGAATTTTTCGACGGCCTCGGCCACACCGGCAGCTTCGATTTCAAAATTGATCGGCAGCGGGCCGGCATTGGTCATGATCTGTGCTTCACCGAGATAAATCGTCGGGCGCGCGCTGTCGTCGGCGCCGGCGCTGGTGATCGGGGTCATGCGGCGGATGGTGCCGACCTTGCGGTCGGTGATGATGTCTTCGCGATACAGCGTCGTCGCGTCCATTTTGCTGTCAGGGGTATCGGGTCTCTGGGCCATGGTGTCTGCGTCCGGAAAAGTGAAAGGGAACAGGGAAGGGGCGTAGCGTATCAAAAACGCCCGGGGGATGGCATGCCCGGTGAGATAATGCCGCCATGTCCGGCATTATTTTGACCACCATCAACGCCCGTTACGTGCATGCGGCCCTGGGCCTGCGATATCTGCGCGCCAATATGGGTGAACTGCGCGATCAGACGCGGATCCGTGAGTTCGTTCTCGGCGACCGGCCGGCCGATATCGCGGAAAAACTGCTCGCGGATGCGCCACAGCTGATCGGTTTCGGCGTTTATATCTGGAACGTCGAGGAAACCACGCGGCTGATCGCCATCATCAAGCGCGTCGCGCCGGAAGTGGTCGTCGTTATCGGCGGACCGGAAGTCAGTTACGAGACGGATGAGCAGCGTATCTGCGCGCTGGCCGATTACGTGGTCACCGGCTGGGGGGATATCACCTTCCCTCAGTTGTGCGCCGAGATCATGGCGGGACGTGCGCCGGCGCAGAAGGTGCATGCCGGCGTGCAGCCCAAACTCGCCGAGATCGCGCTGCCTTACGCTGAATACAGCGACGAGGATATCGCGCGCCGTTTCATCTATGTCGAAGCCTCGCGCGGCTGTCCTTTCAAATGCGAGTTCTGCCTTTCGGCACTGGACAAGACCGCCTGGCCCTTCGAGCAGGAACGGTTTCTGGCCGAACTGAAATCACTGTATGACCGCGGCGCGCGGCATTTCCGTTTTGTCGACCGCACCTTCAACCTGAAAGTGGCGGCTAGTCTTGCGATTCTCGATTTTTTCCTCGAGCGCCTGAGCGACGATCTGTTCATCCACTTCGAACTGATCCCCGATCATCTGCCGGAAAAACTCAAAGCGGCGATTCTGCGTTTCCCGCAGGGGCGGCTGCATTTCGAGGTCGGCATCCAGACCTGGGATGAGGCGGTGCAGGCACGTATCTCACGCAAGCAGGACAACGCGCTGGCTGAAGCCAATCTGCGCTGGCTGCGCGAGGAATCGCCGGCACTGATTCATGTCGATCTGATCGCGGGCCTGCCCGGTGAAGACCTCGCCACCTTCGGTCGCGGCTTTGACCGGCTGTATGCGCTGAAGCCGCATGAAATCCAGGTCGGCATCCTCAAGCGTCTGCGCGGCGCGCCGATCGACCGCCACACCGCCGGCCATGCGATGCGCTACAGCCCGGATACGCCCTATGTCGTGCTGGCCACCGATGCCTTGAGCTTTAATGACGTGCAACGCATCGTGCGCTTCGCCCGTTACTGGGACCTGATCGGCAACTCCGGCCGTTTCCACCGTGCGCTGCCGTTGCTGCTGGCCGATGCACCCTTCACACGTTTCATGCAATTCACCGACTGGCTGTACGGGCGTACCGCCAAGACCCATGAATTCGCACTGGAAAAACTCTGCGGCCTGCTGCACGATTTCCTGCTGGAATGCGGCGTTGATGCGGCGGCGGTGGTCGATGCGGTTGCCGGTGACTATGAGGCGAGCGGCGCCAAGGGGCGCCTGCCGTTCATGCCGTCGGGCACGCGGCCGGAGCCGCAGCCGGGCTCGCGCGGCAAACTGCGTCAGGCGCGTCATGTACACGCATAATTTTCGGCATCATGAGGTGAGTCATGCGACGGTTTGATCCCAATGAATTTGCCCGCAATGTGCTGGGCGAAAAGCTGCAGTCCTGCAGCGAGCGGCCGGTGACCGGATTTTTCCGGGACGGCTGCTGCAATACCAGTCCGGAAGACGCCGGCGTGCATACGGTGTGTGCAGTGATGACCGCGGAATTCCTGGAATTCAGCAAGGCCCGCGGTAACGACCTGTCGACACCGGTGCCGGAGTTCGGTTTTCCCGGTCTGCAGCCGGGCGACCGCTGGTGCCTGTGTGCGCCGCGCTGGCGCGAGGCGCTGGATGCCGGTTGCGCGCCGCGGGTGGTGTTGGGCGCCACGCATGAGGCTTCGCTGGAGTTTGCGACGCTGGCCGATTTCAAGAAACATGCAATCGACCTTTCCTAGGAGGATGACATGACCGATATCGACGGCAAAAGCCAGACCGCATTGCCTTCCGAAGACCTGGTGACGCTGACCCACATCATCTACGGTCTGCATGCGTTCAGCGTGCTCACCGGCATTTCCAGCGCGGCCTTTATCGTCACCGCTTTCCTGAGCGGCTGGCCGTCGATCATTGCGGTGATCATCAATTACGTGAAACGCGACAATGTGCGCGGTACTTTTCTGGATTCACATTTTTCCTGGCAGATACGCACTTTCTGGTGGTCGGTGTTGTGGGTGGTGATTGCCGGCGTGCTGATTGCGACCTTTATCGGCATGGTCATCGGCATCCCCTTGATGGTGCTAGTCGGGCTGTGGATTCTGTATCGCATCGTTCGCGGTTGGCTGACGCTGGCCGGTCGCAAGGCGATGCCGGTGCCGGACTGAAATGTCGTTGCGCATCGACAAGTGGCTGTGGGCCGCGCGTTTTTTCAAGACGCGTTCAGTGGCGCAGCAGGCGGTCGAGGGCGGCAAGGTGCGGGTCAACGGCGAACGCGTCAAACCCGCAAAGGACCTGCGCGTCGGTGACGAACTGTCGATACAGATCGGTAATGCGGAGTGGGTCGTTCGTGTTGAGCAGTTGTCGGATAAACGCGGGCCGGCAACGGTTGCGCGAACGCTGTATGCTGAAGACGAAGCCAGCCGCATCCGGCGTGAAGAGCAGGCGGCATTACGCAAGTTTGCCGCCGATCCGGCGCAGGATATCCACGGCCGGCCGACCAAGCGCGAGCGGCGGCAACTCGACCGCTGGCGCGATCACTAGACTCTGATACGGGAATTCGGCCATGAGCAAAAGCGA
>CBHTVL010000252.1:0-4279 GCA_966096475.1 uncultured Burkholderiales bacterium | reverse complement strand
GGAACTGGGTCAGGCGCGCGTCCGCGCTGGCCGGTGTTGCGGCAGCAGCGGGCGAAGCAGCCTGTGCTTCAGCGGCAGGCGGTGTCCAGCCGCCGCCCAGCGCGCGATAGAGCTGCACCACCGAGGCATAGACGTCGCGCGTGGTTTGCAGCAAGGAGAGATCGGCGCTGAAGGATTGCCGCTCGGCATCGAGCACTTCGAAATAGCTGGAGACGCCGCCGCGGTAGCGCGACTGGGTCAGGCGCAGGCGTTTGCGTTCGGCGTCGGCGATGCGCTGCTGGCTGTCGCGTTGCTCGCGCAGGCGCTGGTAGGCCACCAGCGCGTCCTCGACCTCGCGCAGCGCGATCTGGATCGATTGGCGATACTGTTCCAGCGCGATGGTCTGCTGCGCGCGTGCGGCATCAACGCCGCTGCCGATGCGGCCCGCAGTGAAGATCGGCAGGGTGACCGCCGGATTGACCGATGAGGCGCGGCGGTTGTTGTCGAACAGCGTGCTGCCTTCGGGGCTGATGAAGCCGAAGAAGGCCGTCAGCGAGATCGTCGGCAGATAGGCTTTGCGCGCGGCATCGACGTTGGCTTCGGAGGCGGCGAGGATGTTTTCCGCGGCGCGCACATCGGGCCGGCGTTCGATCAACTGGGCCGGCAGGCCGGCGGGCAGTTGCGGCGGCAGCACAAAGTCGCTGAGGCGCGCCTGGCGGATGATGGTTCCCGGATTGCGGCCGATCAGCACCGAGAGCGCGTTTTCGGTCTGGGTGCGGCGCCGTTCCAGATCGGCGATGGTGTTTTCAGCACCGGCGAGCAGCGATTCGGCCTGGTGCAGATCCACTGCAGAGACCACGCCATTGCTGAAGCGTAAGCGGACCAGACGCAGGGATTCAGTGCGTGTTTTTGCCGTTTGCTTAGCGGTTTCCAGCTGTGCATCGAGCGACATCAGATCCAGATAGGTCACGCCGACCTGGGCGATCAGACTGATATACAGAGCGCGGCGGTTTTCCTCGCTGGCGATGAAATTGCGGTAGGCCGACTCATTCAGCGAACGTACGCGGCCCCAGATATCAATTTCCCAGCTGGGTATGGCGAGGCCGAAGCTGTGTACCTCGCTACTGCGGTTTTCAATCGCGCTGGCGGCGGAGGGCTGGCGGTTGCGTTCGTAACTGGCGTCGGCGGCAACGGTCGGAAACAGGTTGGAGCGCTGGATGCCGTATTGCGCGCGTACTAGTTCGACTCTTGCTGCGGCGATGCGCAGGTCGCTGTTTTCGGCAATCGCGGTATTGACCAGGGCCTGCAACTCGGCGGTACGGAACAGCGCACCCCAGGGGTAATCGGCCAGCGATTCGGTGGTGGTGCTGTCGGTGCGCCATGCTGTGGGCATTTCCACGGCAGGCCGTTTGAATTCCGGTGTCATACAGCCTGCGAGGCACAGGGCCAGGAAACTTGCGCTTAAATTCGCGCTTAAACGGAAGGTTTTCATGATTCCACCTTCGCGGTTTCGCTGTTCGGGGATTTTTTACGCTTGTCGCCACCCAGATAGGTCATGGCGATGAAGTAGAACAGCGGCGTGAAGAATACCCCGACCAGTGTGGCGGCGAGCATTCCGCCGAGAATGCCGGTGCCCACCGAATGCTGGGTGGCGGCGCCGGCACCGGAAGCCTGAACCAGTGGCAATACGCCGAGGATGAAGGCCAATGAAGTCATCACAATCGGTCGCAGGCGTAATCGCGCGGCGTCGAGTGCGGCATCGATGACGGAAAGTCCTTCCTCGTAACGCTGCTTGGCAAATTCGACAATCAGGATGCCGTTTTTACCGGCAAGGCCGACCAGCGTGATCAGACTGACCTGGAAAAACACGTCGTTGGGAGAATGACGCAGGAACAGCGCGATCAGTGCGCCGAGGATGCCGATGGGCACGATCAGGAACACCGATATCGGCAGCGTCCAGCTTTCATACAGCGCGGCAAGGAACAGGAATACAAAAATGAAGGACAGCAGGAAAATGAAGCCCGCCTGGCCGCCGGAGATCTTTTCCTGCAGCGACTGGCCCGACCACTGGAAGCCGATGCCTTGCGGCAGTGTGGCAGCGGAGATTTCTTCCATTGCGGCCAGTGCTTCGCCGGAACTGCGTCCCGGGGCTGAATTGCCGCTGAATTGCACGGCGGGGTAGCCGTTGTAGCGGGTCAGGGCGATTGGTGCCGCCCGGTATTCCACGGAGGCCAATGTCGCAATCGGCACGATATTGCCGCCGGCGTTACGTACATAGAAGCGTTGCAGATAGGCCGGGTCCGAACGGAATTTTTCATCGGCCTGCATCTTGACAGCTCGAGCCGAGCAGGGTGCCGATCGGGGCGTAGACGTCGGACAGCGGTACGCCCAGCGCTTTCGCCTTGTTGCGGTCGACATCGACAAACAGCGTTTGCACGTTCGGTGAGGCGACGCTGCGCGCACCGGCGAGCCTTTCGTCCTTGGCGGCGGCAGCGGTGATTTCCCGTGCCGACTTGTCGAGTTTCTCCCGATCACCGTCGAGCGCCAGCAGCCGGTAGTCAAAGCCGGCGATATTGCCCATGCCGGAGATTGGCGGTTCGTTGATGGCAAAGACACGTGCTTCAGGGATGCCCAGATAGAACTTGGCATTCAGGCGCTGGATGATGCGCCGGACATGTTGTGTCCGATCAGCGCGTTCTTCCCAGGGTTTAAGGGTGACGTAGAGGAAGCCCTGATTGGCGTAACGATAGAAAATCGAGAAACCGGGGATGCTGATGATGTCCTTGACGCTAGGTTCCGTGCGCACGATGCCTTCACTGCGTTTCATTACTTCAGCGACCCGTTCCGGCGATGCGCCGGCCGGAAGGTCGACGGCAACGAACAGGGTGCCCTTGTCTTCTTCCGGTACGAAACCGCCGGGAATCATTTTGAACAGGAACACAACGCCGGCAAGAATCACGGCATAGATCAGCATGGAACGAACGCCACGTTTGATCACCACGCCGACGATACCGACATACCGGGATGTGACTTTCTCGAAGAACCGGTCAAAGGCGAGAATGGGTTTGGGCTTATGCACGCCGGGTTTGAGGATCAGTGCGCACAGCGCGGGTGTCAGGGTCAGAGCGGTGACGGCTGACAGCAGTGTTGAGACTGTAATGGTGACGGCGAACTGCTTGTAGAGAGTGCCGGTCACGCCGCCAAGAAAGGCAATCGGCACAAACACCGCGCAGATCACGGCGGTGACGCCGATGATGGCGCCGCCGATGCCGTCCATGGCCTTGCGTGCAGCCTCGGCCGGGGGCAGGCCGTCGTCATGCATGATTTTTTCGACGGATTCCACCACCACGATGGCATCGTCGACAACGATGCCGATGGCGAGAACCATCGCGAACAGCGTCAGCATGTTGATCGAGAAGCCCATCAGCAGCATGCCGGCGAGGGTGCCGACCAGTGAAACCGGGATGGCGATCATCGGAATGATCGTGGCGCGCGCGCTGCCCAGGAACAGGTAAACCACCAACAGCACCAGGATAAATGCCTCGACGAAGGTGTGCAGCACCAGTTCGATGGAGGCGTTGACGAATACGGTGGTGTCGTAGGGCACGTCCCAGACGATCCCGTGAGGAATTGTCGGCGCCAGTTCGGTCATCTTGGCGCGCACTGATTTGGCCACTTCCAGCGCGTTGGCGCCGGCGCGCAGGTAGACACCGATGCCGGTGCCCGGCTTGCCGTTCATGCTCAGGCTGATCTGGTAGTCCTCAGCGCCGAGTTCAACACGCGCTACATCGCGCACCCGGACCACGGAACCATCGGCAGCGGCGCGGACGATGATGTTGGCGAATTGTTCCGGCTGGGTATACGTGCCGGTCGTCTGCACCGGGAAGGTCAGTACCTGACCGCGCGGCGTCGGGGAGTTTCCGATTTCGCCGACGGGGTAGTTCTGGTTCTGTTCGCGAATGGCATTGGAGACATCGGTCACGGTGAGCCGGTACTTGGCCAGCTGATCCGGATCAAGCCAGACGCGCATGGCGTAGGGGTAACCGAACAGCGTGGCTTCACCGACACCGCCGAGTCGCTTCAACTCGGGGATGATGCTGGCATTGGCCATATTGGCCAGGTATTCGCGGTCGAAGCGCGGGTCTTCGGAATACATGGTGACGATCTGCAGCATCTGCGGATTCGTCTGGTCGACGCGAATGCCGTTTTGCAGCACCGGTTGCGGCATCAGGGCTTCGACGCGTTTGACCCGGTTGTTGACTTCCACGGTGGCGATGGCGGTATCGGTTCCGGCCTCGAA
>CBHTVL010000251.1:0-4283 GCA_966096475.1 uncultured Burkholderiales bacterium | reverse complement strand
CTGGTTCGCGATGCGGAGCGTTGCGCCGCGTTGCGCGATCACGGTCTGACGCCATTGACCGGTGATCTTGACCGGCCGGCAACGCTTGCGGGACTGGCAGGACTGGTGCATGACGTCATTCATCTTGCGCCGCCGCCGGCCGCCGGCACCACCGACACCCGGACCGCGCACCTGATTGCGGCGCTCGGACGGGGGCGCAGTCTACCACAGCACTTTGTCTATATAAGCACCAGCGGCGTCTATGGCGACTGCAGCGGCGATCTGACTCACGAGACACGTCCGCTGCGGCCGCGGACGGATCGCGCGCGGCGGCGTGCGGACGCGGAACAGCGCCTGCGCGAATGGGGTGCGCGTTCGGGCGTCTGCGTCAGCATCCTGCGTGTGCCGGGGATTTACGCCGAGGACCGGCTGCCGGTGGCGCGCATCGAGCGCGGCACGCCGGCGCTGTTGCCGCAGGATGATTCCTACGTCAATCATGTGCATGCCGATGATCTGGCGTGCATGGTCGTGGCCGCGCTGCATCGCGGTCAGGCGAACCGCAGTTACAACGCCAGCGACGACGCGCCGCAGAAAATGGGGGATTATTTCGATCTGGTCGCCGACCGTTTCAGCCTGCCGCGTCCGCCGCGTGTGCCCCGTGCCGAAGCGCGCGCCGTGTTGCCGGAAATGCTCTATTCGTTCATGAGCGAGTCGCGCCGCCTGACCAATTCGCGCGTCAAGCAGGAGTTGCGCGTGCGCCTGCGTTACCCGACGGTGCATGAAGGCATCGCTGCGGCGTTGGCCCGGCAGGAGCAGCGCCATGTCCGCTGAAGCGGCCGGTGTGCTGCTGGTGTTCTCGAATCTGCCCGACGAGGCTGCAGCGCAAAAACTGGCGCGTCATCTGGTCGAGACGAAACTCGCCGCCTGCGTCAATGTAATGTCTCCCTGTGTTTCCACCTACCGCTGGCGCGGCGCGGTCGAAGAGGCCCGCGAAGTGCCGGTGATCATCAAGACCACGACAGCGGCTTATCCTGCGCTGGAAGCCGCGATCCGCGACGGTCATCCGTATGAACTCCCGGAGATCGTGGCGGTCCCACTGGCGCACGGTCTCCCGGCTTACCTCGACTGGGTGACGGCCGGGACCGGCGTCGCCTGATTCCGATCCTGCAAACCTGACCCGGACTACACAATGATTTTTCGCTGGTTATTTGTCGCGCTGCTGGTGTGCAGCGGTTTTGTGCAGGCCGCCGAACCCGAGCTTCTGGAGCCGGAAAAGGCTTTTGCCTTCAGCGCCCGCGCGCAGGGACCGGACGCCATCGAAGTGCGTTATGTCATTGCCAAGGGTTATTACCTGTACCGCGACAAGCTCCGTTTTACGCTGGAGCCGGCCTCGGCATCGCAGGGTGAGCCGCAGCTGCCGGCCGGCAAAATCAAGAAAGACGAATTCTTCGGTGAAGTTGCGGTGTACCGCGACGAGGTGCGCATCACTGTACCGGTCGCGTCCGGCGGACATGACGGACGGGTTGTGCTGACTGCGGTATCCCAGGGTTGCGCCGACGTCGGCGTCTGTTATGTGCCGGTGGAGCAGAAGGCGGAGCTGCGTCTGCCCGCGGGCAAGGGCGGCGGCGCATCGGCAGCCGGTGCTCCCGGCCGGCTCGGCGAGGACGCGCTGATCGCCGAGTTGTTCCACGGCGAGACCTGGCTGCTCATCGTGAGCTTTTTCGGATTCGGCCTGCTGCTGTCGTTCACACCCTGCGTCCTGCCCATGGTGCCCATTCTCTCCGGCATCATCGTCGGGCGCGGGCATCAGATGACGCGCATGCACGGCCTGCTGCTGTCTGCGGCCTATGTACTGGGCATGGCGATCACCTACGCGCTGGCCGGGGTTGCGGCCGGCATGTCGGGAGCGCTGCTGTCCGCAGCGCTGCAGAATCCCTGGGTGCTGGGTGCATTCGCGATGGTGTTTGTCGTGCTGGCGTTGTCGATGTTCGGGTTTTACGAGTTGCAACTGCCCAGCGCGCTGCAGTCGAAACTGGCTGGCGCCAGCGGGCAACTGCACGGCGGACATTTTTTCGGCGTGTTTGTCATGGGCATGCTTTCGGCGCTGATCGTCGGACCCTGCGTTGCGGCGCCGCTGGCCGGCGCGCTGCTCTACATCTCGCAAAGCGGCGATGCGGTGCTTGGCGGCAGCGCCCTGTTTGCGATGGCGCTGGGCATGGGCGTGCCCCTGCTCGCTGTCGGCGCATCGGCCGGCGCGCTGGTGCCCAAGGCCGGACCGTGGATGGAAAGCGTCAAACGGTTTTTCGGCGTGCTGCTGCTGGCGGTCGCCATCTATCTGGTGTCGCCGGTGATTCCCATGGCGATACAGATGCTGGCCTGGGCGGCGCTGCTGACCCTGACCGGGGTTTACCTGCGCGCCATTGATCCCCTGCCGCAGGGTGCCCGTGGTTTTGCGCGCATCAGCAAAGGCGTCGGCATCATCGCTCTGGTGGCCGGGGTGGCTTATGTCATCGGCGCCCTGTCCGGCAGTCGCGATGTGCTGCAGCCGCTGTCCGGGCTGCGCGGCGCTGCGGGCGGCGCCCCGTCTGCTGCAGCGGCGGTCGCTTTTCAGCGTGTCGGCAGCGTGGCCGAACTCGATGCAGCGGTCGCCGCGGCCAAGGGCAAGACGGTGATGCTCGATTTTTATGCCGACTGGTGCGTCAGCTGCAAGGAAATGGAGCGTTACACGTTTACCGATCCGGCGGTGCAGTCGCGGCTGGCCGGCATGGTCAAGCTGCAGGCCGACGTCACCGCCGGCAGCGCCGATCATCAGGCGCTGCTCAAACGGTTTCGCCTGTTCGGTCCTCCCGGCATCATCTTTTTTGACCCCGCCGGCCGTGAAATCCAGGGCCTGCGGGTGATCGGTTTTCAGGCCGCCGACAAATTCTCAACAGTGCTGGATCAGGCGCTGAGTCTGCGGTGACCCCGCTGCGCAGGAGTTTGCTGCTGGCCGGGGTTGGCGGGTTTGCTGCCGCTGCCGGTTATGGCGCACATCTGTTCCGCATCGGCGCTTTGGGCGGCTTCCCGCCGGAATTGGGGCGGAAGATCCTGGAGAGCCGGGTCACCGGGCTGGATGGTGCCCCCGCCGCCTTGACCGCTTACCGCGGACGCATTCTGGTGGTGAATTACTGGGCGACCTGGTGCGCGCCCTGCCGCGAAGAGATCCCGATGTTTGTTCGTCTTCAGCGGGAATATGCGTCTAAAAACGTCCTATTTGTCGGCATTTCCATTGATCGGGTCGATAAAGTCCGCGAATTCGCCAAAGAGTTCAAGGTGGATTACCCCTTGGTTATCGGCGGGATCGATGCGATGGATCTGTCGCGCGAGGCAGGCAACAAGGCCGGCGTGCTGCCCTACACCCTGGTGATCAACCCTGCGGACCGGATCGTTGCCCATCT
This sequence comes from uncultured Burkholderiales bacterium, assembly GCA_966096475.1. Classification (GTDB taxonomy): domain Bacteria; phylum Pseudomonadota; class Gammaproteobacteria; order Burkholderiales; family SG8-41. The sequence continues at coordinate 867 of CBHTVL010000251.1, read as the reverse complement.
GGTCGGCGGCATCACTGAACAGCGCATGCGGACCACGCTGCAGCCTTTGCTGAAATAAGCCGTTATCGGACGGCTTGGAGGGCTTAAAAGGCAGGAATTTGTCCCAGCCATTGAAGCTTTCCTCTTCTAAACCCAACCCATTTTTGCTCTTCTTCTCTTATTTTCGGTTTATTGCCGACATCGCTGATTTTCGGTGTTGTTGGCGATTTCGGTGCGCAATTGGCAAGGCGGCACCGGGTATTCGGCGAGGTGGCGAATAGAGTGAAAGCTGCAAAACCAGACACTTAGACCCTCTAAAAGGGTCTAACAGGCAGACTTATATGGACAATTTTTTCTAATTTCTGGCAAAATCAGCGAACTTGAATTTGTGCTGGTTTTGCGGCCCGGAGCGGGCTTGGGCGGGGTGACCCGCCGCGAAATGTCCAATCATTATAAGCGGGAAGGCCATGAGTAGTCCCAAACAATTGTTGTTGCTCAACGGCCCGAACCTGAATCTGCTCGGCACACGCGAACCCGGCATCTACGGGGCGACGACCCTTGCTGAAATCGAAGCCCGGTTACAGGCGCGGGCCCAGGCCGCCGGAATCAGTCTAGCCGCCTTCCAAAGCAATTCCGAGGCGGATCTTGTCGAGCGGGTGCAGCAGGCCGGACGGGACGGCACGGATTTCATCCTGATCAATCCCGCCGCTTTCACCCACACCAGTGTCGCCTTGCGTGATGCGCTGGCCGCGGTGGCGATCCCGTTTGTCGAGATCCATTTGTCCAATGTGTTTGCGCGGGAATCGTTCCGCCGCGAGTCCTATTTTTCGGATGTCGCGGTCGGCGTGATCAGCGGCCTCGGCCCGGCCGGTTATGAACTGGCGTTTG
>CBHTVL010000250.1:0-4298 GCA_966096475.1 uncultured Burkholderiales bacterium | reverse complement strand
GCCAGGGCAACGCCCGTGGTGTCCGAACCGCCGCGGCCGAGCGTGGTGATATTGCCCTGCTCGTCAATGCCCTGAAATCCGGCAACAACAACCACGCGACCGGCCTTGAGGTCGGCGCGCATATTGTGCTCGTCAATGCTGAGGATGCGTGCCTTGGTATAGGCATTGTCGGTGAGAATGCGCACCTGTCCGCCGGTGTAGCTGCGCGCCTGCAGGCCCGCTTCGATCAGCGCCATCGACAGCAGTGCAATGGTGACCTGCTCGCCGGTCGAAACCATGACGTCGAGTTCGCGGGGATCGGGCTGGGACTGGATTTCCTTGGCCAGCGCGATCAGCCGGTTGGTTTCACCGGACATCGCCGAAACGACCACAACCACGTCATGCCCCTGCGCTTTCCAGCGCGCGACCCGCTTGGCAACGTTTTTGATGCGTTCGGGGCTGCCGACCGAGGTGCCGCCGTATTTTTGGACTATCAGAGCCATGATGGCTGGTTTTCTGCTCGATGCGAAAAAGGGGCGTATTTTATTGGATTTTCAGGGGAAAAACGAGGTTTACCGGGTTCAGCCCCGCGGACTTATCGGCCCCACCACACCCGGAGGGTATAATCCGCCCCCCATGCGCATCACCCGAAGACTGGAATTCGACGCCGGTCACCGCATTCCCAACCACGGCAGCCAGTGCCGGCATCTGCACGGCCACCGTTATGCCATCGAGATCACGCTGGCCGGCCCGGTCGTGGCCACTGCAGGCGCTGCCGACGAAGGCATGGTCATGGACTTCTCCGAGGTCAAATCCATCGCCCAGCAGCACGTGGTCGAACCCTGGGACCACGCCTTCCTCGCCTGGCGGCAGGATCATGCCGTGCTGGAATTCCTCGGCAGCATTCCTGATCACAAAACCGTGTTGTTTGAAGCCCCGCCAACAGCTGAACATCTGGCGCAGACGGCGTTCCGGATACTCGATCCGCTGTATCGCAGCCGTTATGGTGAAAAACTGGAATTGCAGCAGATCCGGCTGTACGAAACGCCCAACTGCTGGGCTGATGCGGTGCGCGGCGACACCTGACTGGCGGAGGGTGTGAGATTCGAACTCACGAGGACCGTGAGGCCCTGCCGGTTTTCAAGACCGGTGCATTCAACCGCTCTGCCAACCCTCCGTACTTTCTGGATAACCCAACTGCCGGCTTTAGCTCCGGCCGCAGCTTGCGGGCGCGAATTGTAACCGCAACGCACCCGAGGCGGAAAATGCCCCGCGATTGCCAAGGATAATATCATCCATTATCAATTACTTAGCCTTGGATAATCAGTGCCTTATCCGGTAAAACTAATTGCAACTTTCCCCTGCTTTCAGTAGTCTTACTGCCGACTGATTCAGTCAACCTTTTGGAGAATGAAAAGCTATGCAACCTGACCTGCAAACCGTCTACTCCGCCGGCTCCCAGGACGTTGCCGCCCAGCAGAACAAGGTGCTGCGGAACACGTACCTGCTGCTCGCCGTCTCCCTGATTCCCACCGTGATCGGCGCGGCTGTCGGTACGAACTTCGTCAATTTCAGCTTCATGCGTGCCAGCCCGATCATGAGCATGATCATCATGATGGCCCTGTTCTACGGCTGGATTTTCATGATTGAGAAGAACCGCAACAGCGCACTGGGCGTCGGCCTGCTGCTGGGCTTCACCGCCTTCATGGGCCTGCTGCTGGCACCGCTGCTGCAAATGATCCTGTCGATGCGCAACGGCGGCCAGCTGGTGATGATGGCTGCAGGCGGCACGTCAGCCGTGTTTTTCGTGCTCTCCGGCATCGCCGCCTCGACCAAGCGGGACTTCAGCTTCCTCAACAAGTTCCTGATGATCGGCTTCGTGGTGATCATGCTGGCGGTGCTGGCGCAGATCTTCCTGCAAAGCCCGCTGATGCAACTGGTCCTGTGCGGCGCGTTCATCATCTTCTCGTCCGCGGCGATCCTGTTCCAGATCAACGCCATCGTCCGCGGCGGCGAAACGAATTACGTGTCGGCCACGCTGTCGCTGTATGTGTCGCTGTACAACATCTTCACCAGCCTGCTGCAGATCCTCGGCGTGCTGGGCGGGGATCGTGACTGACAGTCGCCCGACCCGGGCAATTAAAAAAAGCGGCCTCCGGGCCGCTTTTTTGTTGTACGCAGAAATCCCCTATTCCCGCTCGAACCAGGCAATCGACTCGACATGCGCGGTGTGGGGGAACATGTTGACGATGCCGGCCGCCTTCAAGGTATAGCCATGCACCGCCACCAGCACTTCGGCGTCACGCGCCAGCGTTGACGGGCTGCATGACACATAGACGATACGGCGCGGGCCATCGGCACCGATCAGCTTGACCAGCTCCATCGCGCCGTCCCGCGGCGGATCGATCAGCAGTTTGTCGAACGGCCCCAGTGCTTTCCACTGCTCCGCGTCGATCTTGAACAGATCCATGGTCATGAACTGCGTATTGGCGGAGAGCCCGTTGCGCTGCGCATTCTCCTGCGCCCGCTTGATCAGTCCGGCACTGCCCTCGATGCCGGTGACGCTGGCGCCGCTGCGGGCAATCGGCAGCGTAAAGTTGCCCAATCCGCAGAACAGGTCGGCAATGCGCTCCCCCGGTTGTGGTGCCAGCAGATTGAGTGCACGGCGCACCAGGACCTGGTTGATCGAGTGGTTGACCTGGGTGAAATCGGTGGGCCGGAAATGGATCAGCACATCGAATTCGGGCAGCGTGTAAAACAGCGCATCAGCACTCGGCGGATAAAACAGCTGCGCCGATTCCGGGCCTTCCGGCTGCAGGTAAAACACCACCCGGTGCGCATCGGCAAAAACGCGCAGCTTGTTCTCATCTTCAGGCGTCAGCGGATCGAGATTACGCAGCACCAGCACATCGGCGGTGCCGGTAATCGCCAGTTCGATCTGCGGCATGCGCGCGTGGATGCTCAGGCTGCTGACCAGCGAACGCAACGGCAACAAGAGTGCGGAAATCCGCTTGGGCAATACTTCGCAGCTTCGCATGTCGGCGACATAACTGCTGCGTTTTTCATGAAAGCCGACCAGTGCACCGCCCTTCTTGAACACGTATCGGGAGGTCAGGCGCGCGCGATGGCGATAGCCCCAGGTCGGGCCATGGATCGCAGGCAGAATCTGTTCGGGTGTGACCTTGCCGATATGCCGCAGATTGTCCTCAAGCACACGCTGCTTGGCCGCAACCTGGGTGCGCGAATCCATGTGCTGCAGGCTGCAGCCGCCGCACAGACCGAAAAATTCGCAGCCCGGCGTCGTGCGCGATGCACTTTCGTCGCGAATCGTCGTTGCGACGGCGACTTCAAAGGCCGCTTTTTTGCGATAGGTCTCGATCTCGACGCTTTCACCGGGCAGCGCACCTTCGATGAAAATGACTTTGCCGTCGCGGCGGGCAATACCGCGGCCTTCCTGGTCCAGGGATTCAATTTTCAGAAACGTCATTGGAATGTCTTTTTTGCGCCTGCCGCAGCAGGCATTACAGCGTCAGGCCGCCCAGCGGGCGAGGAACTCCTGCCAGTGCGGTTGCTCGAGCTTGCCCAGCGCTGCGCGCACTGCCGCGATCTGCTGGTCATGCTGCGCCGGCGTCAACGCGCCGCGCATCAACTGGAAGCGCAGGAACACGAGGTAGGTATTGACGACGTCGGTCTCACAGTAACGCCAGATGTCTTCAAGACGCCCGTCCTGAAACGCGCCCCATACCGCGGAACCGTCCATGCCCAGCTTGCCCGGAAAACCCATCAACTGCGCCAGCGCATCCAAAGGCGCATTGGCACGTCCCTGATACATCGCCAGCAGATCCATCAGGTCGAGATGGCGCTGGTGGTAGCGGCTGATGTAGTTGTTCCATTTGAATTCGCGGTCATCCTCACCCATATCCCAGTAACGCGAGGCTTTCACGCCGTGCATCAGCCCGCGGTAATGCAATACCGGCAGATCAAAGCCGCCGCCGTTCCAGGACACCAGCTGCGGCGTGTACTTTTCGATGCCGTCGAAAAAGCGCTGGATGATTTCGCCCTCAGACTCATCGGACGCACCCAGTGACCAGACCTTGAAGCTGTCACGGTCGTGCAGCGCGCAGGAAATCACCAGTACGCGCTGCAGGTAATGGGGCAGGAAATCATTGCCATGCGATTGGCGCCGCAGCTGGAATGCGGTCTCGGCGACATCGTGGTCGGACAGACTGCTGTCCAAGTCGTGCAGGCGCCGCAGCCCGGCAATATCGGGCACGGTCTCAATATCGAATACCAGCACGGGACTCAAAATAATTCCTTTA
>CBHTVL010000249.1:0-4302 GCA_966096475.1 uncultured Burkholderiales bacterium | reverse complement strand
GCGGTTCCAGGTCCGCGCCTCAATCCGCGCGACCGGCCATACACCGATCAGGCTGTTGACCAGAAGGACTTCGCCGGCGGCCTCGAGCCGTTCGCGGCTGACGGTTTCAAGACGGTAGGCCATGCCGTTTTTTTCAGCCAGTTCGATAACGGCATCGCGGGTCACGCCGGCAACGCCGCAGCGGGAGAGATCCGGCGTGATCAGGACATTGCCCCGCTCCACCAGAAACAGATTGCAACGGGTGCCTTCGATGACGGCGCCATCGGTGTCCAGCAACAGTCCTTCTGCGATCGACGGATCATGCCATTCGGCGCGCGCCAGTACATTCTCCAGCCGATTAAGGTGCTTTACGCCAGCAAGAACAGTCTGGAGAGCGAGCCGTTGCCGGCAGTAACGCACGCTGACACCGTGCGTTGCATATTCAGCGGGGTAGTCCGGCAGCGGTGATGCGGCAACAATGCGGCGTGGAGTCACGGTTCCGGGCATTGCGTAACCACGGCCGCCGCTGCCGCGGGTTACCGTGATTTTCAAGGCGCAGTCGGGAATGCGTGCCGTGATGTGACGCAAATCCTCAAGCAGCAGGGTTTCATCCGGTGGTGTGATGGTCAGAGCCCGGCAGTCGGCCGCAAGTTTGGTGTAGTGCCGGCTCCACATCGGGACTTTGCCTGCACGAACAGCAAGCGTGCGGAACACGCCATCGCCGTAGGCGAAGCCGCGATCATCTGCAGGTATGGTGTCGGCCGGCTTGCCGTCAACGAGAGTCAGTGCCATGCCGGTAATGGAGTCCGCGGGCATTGAGTGCGGACTCCGGGAGAGTTGCCGTCAGATCTTGCGGAACACCAGGCTGCCGTTGGTGCCGCCGAATCCGAAGGAATTGGAAAGCGCGACATCAATTTTCATCTGGCGCGCGGTGTTTGGCACGTAATCCAGATCACATTGCGGATCCTGATTGACCAGATTGATGGTCGGCGGCGCCACTTGATCACGGATCGCCAGAATCGAAAACACTGCTTCAATGCCACCGGCGGCACCCAGCAGGTGACCGGTCATTGATTTGGTCGAACTGACGGCCAGTTTGTAGGCCTGCGGACCGAAGCAGTTCTTCAGTGCCGTGGTTTCTGCAATGTCGCCCAGCGGGGTCGATGTGCCGTGCGCGTTGACGTAATTAACCTGGTCATGGCTGATGCCGGCATTGCGCAGCGCATTGTTCATGCAGCGCACGGCTCCGGCTCCGTCTTCGCAGGGCGCGGTGATGTGATGGGCGTCGGCGCTCATGCCATAACCGGCGAGCTCGCAGTAAATGCGCGCGCCGCGGCGTTTAGCGTGTTCGTATTCTTCGAGCACCAGGACGCCGGCGCCCTCACCCATCACGAAACCGTCGCGGTCCTTGTCCCAGGGGCGGCTGGCCGCTGCGGGATCATCATTGCGGGATGACAGCGCGCGTGCGGCACAGAAACCGCCAATACCCAGCGGTGAGACGGTTGCTTCAGCGCCACCCGCGATCATGATGTCGGCATCGCCGTATTCAATCAGGCGGCCGGCTTCACCGATGCTGTGGTTGGCCGTGGTGCAGGCGGATACGACTGAAATGTTGGGGCCCTGCAGTCCGAACATGATCGACAACTGGCCAGAGATCATGTTGATGATCGAGCCGGGCACAAAAAACGGGGAAATCTTGCGCGGTCCGCCGGCAAGCACGGCGTTGTGCGTATCCTCAATCAGCGGCAGGCCGCCGATGCCGGAGCCGATGCACACGCCGATCATTTCGCGGTTCAGCTTGTCCAGATCCAGTCCTGCATCCTTGATCGCATCGATACCGGCGGCAAGCCCGTAATGAATGAAGGTGTCGAAGCGGCGCGCTTCCTTGACCGGCAGATAATTACCGGCCTCGAAGCCTTTGACCTCACCGGCGATCTGCGAGGTATAGCCCGACGCGTCAAAACGCGTGATTTTGCCGATGCCGGATTTACCGGCGGTGATGTTTGACCAGGATTCAGCCAGGCCAATGCCGACCGGGGAAATGATCCCCAATCCGGTCACGACAACTCTGCGAGTGGTGGGACGCGACATGATTCAGGATGCGGGACGCGCAGTGCGCATCCCGCCATCAAGTTGAGTATGGAAGGGAAACCCCTCCCGGAAATCAGGCTTTTTGGTGTGACTTGATGTAGTCAACAGCCTGCTGGACGGTGGTGATCTTTTCAGCCTCTTCGTCCGGGATTTCGGTCTCGAACTCTTCTTCCAGCGCCATTACCAGTTCGACGGTGTCCAGAGAATCCGCGCCCAGGTCGTTGACGAAGGACGAATCAGTCTTGACGTCCGCCTCGTTGACGCCAAGTTGCTCGGCAACAATTTTCTTTACGCGTTGCTCGATATTTTCCATCTACAGTCCCCTTTCGCGTTGCTGGATGATTATGGGTCGATTCATGACGCAGCGATGATGTTCGCACCGCTTCGTAAAGAACCAAATTTTACCACAAACCGTAATTAAAAAATCTTTCTAAAACAGAAAGTTATCCGAGTTGCTGCATCCCGGAACCTTCAAATCCCGGGCGCATTCTAGCCCATGTACATGCCGCCGTTCACATGCAGGGTGCAGCCGGTGACATAAGAGGCGGCATCGGATGCCAGATAAACCACGGCTCCGGCGACATCTTCAACAACGCCAAGACGGCCCAGCGGAATCTGTCCGACCAGTGCCGTACGCTGGGTTTCAGCCAGTGCACGCGTCATATCGGTGTCGATAAAGCCCGGCGCCACACAATTGACCGTGATATTCCGGCTGCCGACTTCCCGGGCCAGCGCCTTGGTGAAGCCCTCTGCCCCGGCTTTTGCGGCGGCGTAGTTGGCCTGACCGGCATTACCCATCGCACCGACCACGGAAGTGACATTGATGATGCGGCCGGTGCGGGCCTTCATCATGCTGCGCACCACCGCTTTTGACATACGGTAAACCGAGGTGAGGTTGGTCGACAGGATGCTGTCCCATTCCTCGTCCTTCATGCGCATCAGCAGGTTGTCGCGGGTGATCCCGGCGTTGTTGACGAGAATCGCCACCTCACCCCACTGCTGCTGGATGGCGGCCAGCGCGGCTTCAATCTGTGCCGCATCGTTGACGTCCATCGCATAACCCTGGCCGGTGATGCCGGCAGCGGCCAGATCTTTGCTAATGCCTTCTGCGCCGGCTGCTGTCGTTGCCGTACCGGCGACGGTGGCGCCTGCCGCACCGAGGGCCAGTGCAATGCCCTTGCCGATGCCGCGCGAAGCGCCGGTGACCAATGCCACCCTGCCTTTAAGACTGCTCATTTCAGCGCCTCCATGGTTTGCGCCAGCGAAGCCGGATCGGTAACTGCAAAGCCCTGCAGGCTGCCTTCAATGCGTTTGGTCATGCCGGCAAGCACCTTGCCCGGACCGCACTCGACAACATGGGTGACGCCCTGCGCGGCAAACGCGCGAATCGTTTCGACCCAGCGCACGGGATTGCAGGCCTGCCGCGACAGCGCATCCTTGATCAGGGCCGGATCGCTGACGGCAGCGACGTCGACATTGTTGATGACGGTGATCTGTGGGGTTTTGAAAGCAATTTCCTGCATACGAACGCCCAGACGCTCTGCTGCAGGCTTCAGCAGCGAGGAATGAAACGGTGCGCTGACCGGCAGCATCAAAGCGCGTTTGGCACCACGGGTTTTGGCGGCGGCAGCGGCACGTTCAACCGCACCCTTGTGTCCGGCAATGACGACCTGACTGGGCGCATTGAAATTGACGGCCTCGACCACTTCACCCTGCGCAGATTCGACGCAGGCGGCACGGACGGCATCATCATCCAGGCCCAGTATGGCGGCCATGGCTCCCGTGCCCATGGGTACGGCTTCCTGCATTGCTTGCGCGCGGAAACGCACCAGCGGCACGGCGTCGGCAAATGCGATCACCCCGGCGGCCACCAGCGCCGTGTATTCACCCAGGCTGTGTCCCGCGACCACCACGGGTGCCGGAGCACCGGCCTGCTGCCAGGCGCGGTACATTGCATAGGCTGCAGTCAGCATCACCGGCTGTGTATTGACCGTTGCATTGAGATCATCGGCCGGGCCTTCGGCCACCAGCTTCCACAGATCCTGCCCCAGTGCCGAAGAGGCTTCTTCAAACGTTTCGCGGACGATTGGTGTGTCGGCAAAGCCCTGCATCATGCCGACGGCCTGTGAACCCTGTCCCGGAAAAACCAATGCCAGTTTCATATTCAGATCCTCACCACTGCAAAAGTACGGCGCCCCAGGTGAAGCCGCCACCGACGCCCTCCAGCATTAC
>CBHTVL010000248.1:0-4320 GCA_966096475.1 uncultured Burkholderiales bacterium | reverse complement strand
GATTCCCGCCGACATCGTTGCTGCGATGCGCGAACTCGGTCTCTTCGGTCTGACCATTCCCGAGGAATACGGCGGGCTGGGGCTGACCACCGAAGAGGAAGTGCTGACGTCGATGGCGGTGTGTTACGCCTCCCCGGTGTTCCGCTCGCGCTTCGGCACCAACACCGGCATAGGCTCGCAGGGCATTGTCATCGACGGCAGTGAAGAACAGAAAATGAAATACCTGCCGCGGCTCGCCGCCGGCGAAATCACCGGTTCATTTGCGCTGACCGAACCGGAAGCCGGTTCCGACGCCGGTTCGCTGCGCACCACGGCCAAACGCGATGGCGATTTTTACGTGATCAACGGCAGCAAGCGCTACATCACCAATGCACCGGAAGCCGATGTTTTCACGCTGATGGCGCGCACCGACCTGAATTCGAAGGACGCCAAGGGTGTATCGGCCTTTATCGTCGAACGCAACACACCGGGACTGACCGTCGGACCCTACGACCGCAAGATGGGCCAGCGCGGTTCGCATACTGCTGACGTGATGTTCGACAATGTGCGCGTGCCGGCGGCCAGCATCATCGGCGGGAAGGAAGGTATGGGTTTCAAGACCGCGATGAAGGTGCTCGACAAGGCGCGGCTCAACATTGCCGCCGTCTGCGTTGGCGCGGCAGAGCGCCTGCTCGACGAAGCACTGAACTACGCCTGCGAGCGCAAGCAGTTCGGCAAGCCGGTCGCCGAGTTCCAACTGGTGCAGGCGATGCTCGCCGACTCCAAGGCCGAGATTTACGCCGGCCGCAGCATGGTGCTCGAAGCGGCACGCAAAAAGGACGGCGGCACCGGCATTACGATGGAAGCCTCCTGCGCCAAGCTGTTTTGCGCCGAAATGGTCGGCCGCGTTGCTGACCGTGCGGTGCAGATTCACGGCGGCGCCGGTTACATGCAGGCCTCAGCGGTGGAGCGGCTGTATCGCGATGTGCGGCTGTTCCGCTTGTATGAAGGCACCAGCCAGATCCAGCAGTTGGTGATTGCCCGGCACATGCTGAAAGACTGATTGGCCCGCTTTAGCGGCCAATCAGTACTTTTGATGTCCACGAAGCGGCACCTGCCCGCACCGGCCTCCGGCGCTGCCCTAGAATGACCGGACCGACAACGCGCCTTTTGCGCGACCTTGTTATTGACCCGAAGGATTAGCCGTGGCATTCGAAAAACTGCTCGAAGAGTTCAAACAGAAAACCGACGAAGCACTGGGCATGGGCGGGCCGGAGAAGCTGGCCAAGCGCAAAGCCGAAGGGCATCTCAATGCCCGCGAGCGCATCGATTACCTGATCGACGACGGTTCGTTTATCGAATCCGGCCGTTTCGCACGCAGCAACCAGCCTGCGGTCAAACACAAGACGCCGGCTGACGGCAAGGTTGCCGGCTTCGCCAGGATCGACGGCCGCGACATCGCGCTGGTGTCGAACGATTTCACCGTGCTCGGTGCGTCGTCCGCCGTGATCAACATGAAAAAGATCAAGCATGTGAAGCAGGTCGCGAACAAACGCGGCATGCCGCTGGTGATGCTCGGTGAATCGTCCGGCGCGCGCATGCCCGACCGCATGGGTTCCGCCGGCCGCGCGATCATCGCTCAGGATCCCTTCGAATATCAGCGCTTGCGCGAATCGCCGTGGTGCTCGGCGCTGCTCGGCCAGTGTTACGGTTCATCGACCTGGTATTCGGCCATGTCGGACTTCGTCGTGATGCGCAAGGGTGCGATCATGGCGATTGCCAGCCCCAACGTGACCTCAATCGCGATCAACAAGCCGATCGAAGCCGAAGACCTCGGCGGCTGGAAACTGCTGACGGGCGTATCCGGCCTGGCTGACATGGCGGTGGACAACGATCAGCAGGCGATGGATGCGATCAAGAAGTTCCTGTCCTACCTGCCCAGCCACAACATGCAGCCGCCACCCGAGTACCCGGTGCCGGATGGTTCCGACGAAGCCTGCAAGACTATCTTCGATATCCTGCCGGAATCGCGCAACAAGGTGTACGACGTGCGCAAGATCATTGCCGCGGTGGCCGACAAGGATTCGATGTTCGAACTGAAGGAACGTTTCGGTAAATCAATCTCCACGGTACTGGCGCGGCTCGACGGCAAAAGCGTGGGCTTCATTGCCAACAACCCGATGTACAAGGGCGGCGCGCTGGATGCCGACGCCGTGCAGAAAGTCATCAGCTTCATGGTGCTGTGCGACTCGTTCAACGTGCCGCTGGTGTTCCTGGTCGACGTGCCGGGATTCCTGATCGGCGTCGAAGGCGAAATCCGCGGCATGCCGGGCAAGGTCATCAACTGGATGAACGCGCTGTCGCAGGTGACGGTGCCCAAGCTGACAGTGATCATGCGCAAGGACTACGGTCAGGCCTATATCAATATGGCCGGCGGCAAGGGCGCCGACGAAGTCGCGGTGTGGCCGACGGCAGACCTCGGCTTCATGGATCCGGCGGTTTCGGTCAATGTGCTGTACGGCATCAAGCAACAGGATGATCCGGAAAAATTTGCGAAGCTCAAGGCCGAAGTCGAACGCGACACCTCGGCCTGGGGCCTGGCGGAACTCTATGAAGCGCAGCATGTGCTCGACCCGCGCGATACCCGCGCGTGGCTGATCCGCACGCTGGAGATTCACCGCAAGGGCATGAAAAACGGCGTTGGCGACCATTTGCTGCGCAACTGGCCGACCAGCTACTAAGGGTTTGTCCCGCAATACGCGAATACAGCGTCCGGCGCAGGAGGAGTGCAACATGTCTTATCGAGTATTCATCGCCGCGGCTGTTGCGGTCGTGACCGCAACCCCTGCTGTCGCACAGAACTATCCGACGCGCCCGGTACGTTTCATCGTGCCCTTCGCCCCCGGCGGCAATACGGATGTGCAGGGCCGGCTGATCGCGCAGAAACTGTCGGAAAAATGGGGCCAGCAGGTGGTGGTCGACAATCGCGCGGGTGCCGGCGGTACGCTGGGCGTGGAGATGCTGGCCAAGGCGCCGGCCGACGGTTACACCATCGCACTGGCATCCTTCGGCAATATTCTCGTCGGCCCCAGTCTGTTCCCGAAGCTCGCTTACGATCCGATGAAGGATCTCGCACCGGTGGTGCTGGTGTCCTTGCCGCCGGGATTGCTGGTGGTGAATCCCGCATTGCCGGTCAAAAACGTCGGTGACCTGGTGGCCTACGGCAAGGCCAATCCCGGCAAGCTCAATTACGGCTCGGCCGGCAACGGCACCTGGAACCATCTGTTTGCCGAACACTTCAAGACGCTGGCCGGCATTCAGATGACGCACATCCCGTACAAAGGCGCCAACCCGGCGGTGACCGATGTCATGGGCGGACAGATCCAGTTGTCGTTTGCGCCGTTTCCGGCAGCGGTGCCGCAGATCAAAAGCGGGCGGCTGCGCGTGCTGGGCGTGACGTCCGCACAACGCTCACCGGTGTTGCCCGAAGTGCCGACCGTGGCTGAATCCGGCCTGCCCGGGTATTCGGCAGCGAGCTGGTTTGCCGTACTGGCACCCGCGAAAACGCCGACAGCCGTGATCAATATCGTCAACCGCGATACCAATGCGGTACTGACACAGCCCGAGGTCAAGGCAGCCTTTGCCGCCGACGGTACCGAACCCGCGGGCGGCACGCCCGAGCAGCTGCGCGAATCGATGCGTGCCGGCATCGCGCAGTGGGGCAAGCTGGTGCGCGATCTCGGCGTCAAACTTTAATTCTGGAAACACCATGGCTTTTGAAGAAATGATCAAGGAACTCGACGCCCGCAAACAGAAGGCGCTGGCGATGGGCGGGCCCGAAAAACTCGCCGAACGCAAGGCACAGGGCGTACTGAATGCGCGCGAACGCCTCGACCGCTTGTTTGATGCAGGCTCGTTTCTGGAATCCGGTCTGCACGGCGTATCGGTCCGTCCCGAAGACAAGCTCACCACACCCGCCGACGGCAAGGTGGCCGGCTACGGGCGTGTTGAGGGTCGCGAAGTGGCTGCGGTGTCCAATGATTTCACGGTCAAGGGCGCGTCCAGCGCGCAGATCAACATCAAGAAGCTGAAGCAGATGAAGGCGGTCGCCAAAAAGCGCGGCATCCCGCTGGTCTTCCTCGGTGAATCCACCGGCGCACGGATGCCCGATGTCATGGGCGCAGGCTCCATCGGCTCCAAAGATGACCCCTACGAATACCAGCGCATGCGCGAAGTGCCGTGGGCGGCCGGCGTGTTGGGCCACTGCTACGGCTCTTCGGCGTGGTACGGCTCGATGTCGGATTTTTGCGTGATGCGCAAGGGCGCGATCATGGCGGTGTC